>JBGSTN010000691.1:0-6438 GCA_041736455.1 Burkholderiaceae bacterium
CGGTGCGAAGGCGGCCGGCTGGCTGCACTGGCAGCGCGTATGGCCACCGGCCGAGGCGTTCGCGGACTTCGCCGAACCCGCCCTGGATGCATTGGGCAGGCCGTCCGGCGGTGCGCCCGAGATACCCAATGACAATCTACGATTCAGGGGTGCCGATCCCGGACTGCAGTCACGCATCAGCGTCTTCGAGGCGAATCGTCTCGGCATTTCGGTCACCTACGGCGCTGCTCTCGTGGTCCCGCTGGTCAACCGGATCGCGGTCTGGCTGATGGAAGGCGTCGACCAATGTCGGCCCTCGAGCGTTTTCCGGTTGGGCGCATGGTTGCTTGGACGCAACGAAGCATTGGCGACCGACCGGGCCTGGGCCTGCGCAATCTATCGCGCACCCGATGTGCCAGGTGGCACGCCCCGCTGGCGTTGGCCGATCCGCGTTGCCGCCAGCGTACGCATGCAGAGCACGCTTCGTACATCGCAGTCCGGTCCTGTGAACCCGTCGGGTAAAGGACGACACATACTGGCTGCAAACGGTCAGTTCGGACCTGCGACGATGCCGTCAGGTGTAAAAATGCACAACAAAAAACGCGAATCCGAGGGATGATGTCTTCACAAGATCGCCGCAGACTCCGGTGGCCGGCAAGTACGGCATCGCGGACGATCACCTCCCCTCGCTCACATGCAAAGGAAAGCGAAATGCAACGCTTCTCGTCTGCCACTCAGAGTCATTCCGTGAACGACCTCCACGCTTCGATAGAAACGTCTCTCGAACGTGCATCCGGATCGGAGTCCGCGACGGCGCAGCCTGCGACCGCCGCTGCCGTATCAGCGCTTTCTCACGCAATGCATCCGGTCTGCCGCAATTGCGGTGCCGGCTTGACTCACGTGATGGCGGATCTCGGCATGCAGCCGATCGCCAACGATTACCTGAAACCTGGCCAGTTGCATCGCATGGAACCGTTCTATCCGTTGCGTGCACTCGTCTGTGACCGCTGCTTCCTGGTTCAGGCGCAGGAGTTCGAGTCGGCCGAACATCTTTTCGCGTCGGACTATGCCTATTTCTCGTCGTATTCGGATTCGTTCGTCGCGCATGCGCGTGACTATGCACACGCCTCCATCAAGCGATTTGCGCTGGGCGCCGAGTCGCGCGTGGTCGAAGTCGCCTGCAACGACGGCTACCTGCTGAAATGGTTCAAGGCCGCCGGGATTCCCGTGCTTGGCATCGAACCCACCGCTGGCACGGCCAAGGTCGCCAGTGAAGCCGGTATTCCGGTGGAAATCAAGTTCTTCGGTCGCGAGACAGCGCGGGCCCTGAGAGCGCAGGGAATCGCAGCGGACCTGATGCCTGCGAACAACGTCGTTGCGCACGTACCGGATATCCACGACTTCATCGGCGGGTTCCAGATTCTGTTGAAGCCGCAGGGAGTCGCGAGCTTCGAGTTTCATCACGTGATGAATCTCCTGAACCTCAACCAGTTCGACACGATCTACCACGAACACTACTACTATCATTCGCTGCGCACGTTCCAGTCGATCGTTGCCCAGCATGGTTTCCAGGTATTCGATGTCGAAGAGCGGCCCACACACGGCGGTTCGTTGCGCGTCTATGTGCAGCACGCCGACACTGGTGTGCATCCGGTGTCGGCGGCCGTCGACAGGATCCTGACGCAGGAACGCCGAGCGGGTCTCGATACACTGGCGCCCTATCTTGCGTTCGAGCAGCGCATCCGTGCGATGAAGCGAAACCTGCTGTCGACATTGATCGAGGCACGTCGCGCTGGCAAGCAGATCGTTGCCTACGGCGCGCCTGCCAAAGGGAATACGCTGCTGAACTATGCAGGGATCGGTGTGGACTTCATCGACTATACGGTCGACCGCAATCCGCACAAGCAGAACACCTTTCTGCCCGGCGTACGGATTCCGATCTACGCGCCCGAGCACATCATGGCGACGCGGCCCGACTACGTACTCGTACTTTGCTGGAACCTGATCGACGAAGTTGCCGAACAGATGTCGGGTATTCGCGAGTGGGGCGGTCGCTTCATGGTCGCCATCCCTGAAGTGAAGGTCTTGTGAGCCGTTGTCGCCTGAGCGACTCCGGGATCGGGCCAGTCCGATTCCGGAGAAGTCGGACGCCGGACTGGACCGCGCGAACCTGAAACCGCGCGAACCTGAAACCGGGCCAGCCTGAAACCGCCCGAATCTGAAACCGGGCCAGCCTGAAACAAGGCGGGTCGGGAGTCAGGCAGGTGCGATTTTCATTCAGCGGCCGACCGCGTCCGGCCCTGCTTGGCGGTGAACGGCTTTCCGTCGTCACCGCCGATCGTTGCGTTCAGGTCAGGCCGAAGTGGATGTTGGCGACCAGGAATCCGCGCTTGGAGCCGCAGTCGAAGCGTTTGCCGCTGAACTGATAGCCATAGAGACCGGGCGAATCGATCTGCTTGGCCAGGGCGTCGGTCAGCTGGATTTCGCCACCGGCACCGGCCTTGGTGTTCTCGAGGGTTTCGAGAATACTGGCGTGCAGGATGTAGCGGCCGACGACGGCGCTGGTCGATGGCGCGTCTTCCGGCGCCGGCTTCTCGATGATGCCCTTGAGCTTCATCAGTTTTCCTTCCTGGGTTTCCGGGTCGACGATGCCGTATTTCGAGACTTCCTCCGGTAGCACCTGTTCGACCGCTACGACCGACGCACCATTCTCCAGGGCGACGGGCAGCATCTGCTTCAGTACCCCGCTCGGATAACCGTCGATCAGGTCGTCCGGAAGCATGACGGCGAAGTGTTCGTCCTTGCTGATCATCGGTGCCGCACACAGGACGGCATGGCCCAGGCCGAGCGGTTGCGGCTGGCGGACGAACAGCACCTTGACGTGCGGCGGAATGATGTTACGGACAGCAGCCAGGGCTTCGGTCTTGCCCTTCGCTTCGAGTTCGGCTTCCAGTTCGGGCGCACGGTCGAAATAGTCCTCGACGGCCCGCTTGGACCGCCCGGTCACGAAAATCAGCGTATCGCATCCAGCCTCGATTGCCTCATCAACGGCGTACTGGATAATGGGCCGGTCGACGATCGGCAACATTTCTTTGGGAATGGACTTGGTCGCCGGTAGAAAGCGGGTTCCAAGGCCAGCGACGGGGAATACGGCTTTTCTAAGTTGCATCAGGGCTCGCATCGGTGGATCGGGCTGGGACCAGTCAATGTTACGGTATCAGGCTCGATCGGCGCGTGCGGATCGAAAGTCGGACCCGTACCGCACATCGGAAAAATGTCGGGCTGCGACGACTTGGCGGCGACAGAAGGCGCGTGCCGTTGTTTAATTGCCGATCGATGGGGCCGCAACGGGGCCTCGAATCCCTCCGAAAAAGGCGTCGAACCCATGATTCCGGTCATTCTCTGTGGTGGTTCAGGTACGCGGCTCTGGCCGGTCTCGCGCGAGGCCTATCCCAAGCCCTTCATTCGTCTGGCCAATGGTCCCAGCCTGTTGCAGCGGGTTCTCGGTCGATGCGGACCGCTTGCCGATGACCAGATCTACATCGTCACGAACGAAAGCTATGGCTTCAAGACGCGCGAGGAGGCGGCAAAGGTAGGCGCGTTGAAATCGCGCCAGGTGCACCAGATTCTCGAGCCTGCGGGCCGCAATACGGCACCTGCCATTGGTCTGGCCGCTCTCGATGCCACCTCGAAAGGGGCCGATCCGATCCTGCTGGTGCTGCCGGCCGATCACCTGATTCCGGATGAAGCGGCGTTCCAGGCCACCGCGCGCAAGGCTGCTGCGATTGCCGAAACGGGCGCACTCGTGTTGTTCGGGATTCAACCCACGGCGCCCGAGTCCGGCTTCGGGTATATCGAACTGGGCGATGTCACGACGGCCGGCGCATGGGCGGTACGCCGCTTCGTCGAGAAGCCCGACCTGGCCCGCGCAACCGAATTCCTCGCCGCCGGCAACTTCGTCTGGAACAGCGGGATGTTCTGCTTCAAGGCGTCGAGCATCCTCGCCGCGCTGGATCAGCATGCGCCCGCGATGATGAAGGCTGTGCGGGAGGTCTGGCGCACGGGTCGCAAACCGGCTGCGGCCAATTCGTCAGACGTGCGTTTCGATGAAGCGGCGTTCAGGACGATGCCGGATATCTCGATCGACTATGCGGTGATGGAGAAGGCCGCCAACATCGCGCTGGTGAAGGCGGAATTCCACTGGAGCGATATCGGTTCGTGGAAGGCGGTCGCCGAACAGTTGCCGGCCGATGCCGACGGCAACACGTCTGTGGGCGAGCACATGCTGGTCAAGTCGCGAAACACCCACGTGCAGAGTGACAGCCGCCTGATCGCGACCGTTGGCGTCGAGAATCTGATCGTGATCGATACGCCCGATGCGGTCCTGGTCGCTCACAAGGATGCCAGTCAGGAGATCAAGGAGGTCGTGAATCGGCTGCGCGACAAGGGGCACGAGGCGGCTCGACTGCACCGGACCGTCGCACGCCCCTGGGGTACCTACACCGTGCTGCACGAAGGGCCGCGCTTCAAGATGAAGGAGATCGTGGTGAAGCCGGAGCAGACGCTGTCGCTGCAGATGCACCATCATCGCAGTGAACACTGGATCGTCGTGTCGGGTACCGCGAAAGTCACTTGCGACGACTCGATCCGGATGGTGTTCGCTAATCAGTCCACCTATATTCCGATGGGTTCGAAGCATCGGCTCGAGAATCCGGGCAAGGTCGATCTGATGTTGATCGAGGTCCAGTGCGGCGACTACGTGGGAGAAGACGACATCGTGCGTTTCGACGATCGCTACGGAAGAGTCGAGAGCAAACCGGCCTGAGTCTCATCGCAAACCGGCCCGAGTTACATCGCGAACCGGCCCGGAATTCGGCCGCCGGCGGCGATGAACGGCAACTCGGCCGACGTGAAGTTGTGCATGGATTCGTTACGTTGCAATGATTTGCGAAAAGATTTCGGCGGTTCGGGCAAAGAACGCCAGTTAAAATGCGTTTTCGTCACGAACGGGGAACGGGTGCGTCGAAGTCGCGCCGTGGTTTGATGTTCCCGTTACCAGTTCTTTCTCGCTGCCAGGTAAACGAATGAAAATCTCTGTCATTGGAACCGGCTATGTAGGCTTGGTTTCAGGGACCTGCCTTGCCGACGCAGGTCATGATGTGATGTGCGTGGACATCGACCAGAAGAAGGTCGCCCGCCTGAACAACGGGGAAATACCCATCTACGAGCCCGGGCTCGAGGCGCTGGTCAAGACCAACGTGAACGCTGGCCGTCTGCAGTTCACCTCGGATCCTGCCGAAGGCGCACGCTTCGGCATCGTGCAGTTCATCGCGGTCGGCACCCCTCCGGATGAAGACGGTTCGGCCGATCTTCAGTATGTGCTGGCCGCCGCACGCGCCATCGCGACGTACATGGACGATTTCCGTGTCATCGTCGACAAGAGCACGGTGCCTGTCGGCACGGCCGACAAGGTTTCGTCGGTCGTCCGCGAGACGCTTCGCGAACGCGGAGTGGACCATGGGTTCGCGATGGTGTCCAACCCAGAATTCCTGAAGGAGGGCGCCGCCGTCACCGATTTCATGCGGCCCGATCGCATCGTGCTCGGCGTGGAAGACGACCGCGCCGAGGAGATCATGCGCGAGGTCTACCTGCCATTCCTGCGCAATCACGACCGAACGATCGTCATGACGCTGAGATCGGCGGAGTTGACCAAGTACGCGGCCAACGCGATGCTGGCGACGCGTATCTCGTTCATGAACGATCTGGCCAATCTCGCCGACAAGGTGGGGGCGGATATCGAGGATGTCCGTCGGGGGATCGGGTCGGACGAGCGTATCGGGTATCACTTCCTTTACCCGGGTACCGGCTATGGCGGCTCGTGTTTTCCGAAAGACGTCCAGGCACTCGTCAGGACATCCATCGAAGCGGGGCACGAACTGTCGCTGCTCAATGCCGTTCAAGCGGTCAACGATCGTCAGAAGTCGGTGTTGATCGACAAGCTGCACGATTACTACGGATCCCTCGAGGGCAAGCGGTTCGGTCTCTGGGGTCTGGCGTTCAAGCCGAATACCGACGACATGCGCGACGCCCCGTCGCGGGTCATCATCGAGGCGCTGCTGAACGAGGGCGCCACGATCCAGGCACACGATCCCGTTGCGATGGAAGAATGCCGCCGCATCTATGGCGAACGCGACGGGCTGATTCTCACGTTCAGCCCGATGGATGCAGTCGACGGTGTCGATGCGCTCCTGATCGCCACCGAGTGGAAGGCCTATCGCGCGCCGGACTTCGAGAAGATGTATCGGCGCATGAAAAGTCAGATCATCTTCGACGGCCGCAACCTGTACGAACCGAAGTCGGTTGCCCGACGCGGCTTCACCTATTTCAGCATCGGTCGCCCGTCGTTGCCGGCGGTGGCCGGTGCTCGGGGCGGCGACCGCGAGATCGACGGCATGCCCC
>JBGSTN010000408.1:0-7152 GCA_041736455.1 Burkholderiaceae bacterium
AACAGCAGCAGCACGCCCCAGGGCAGCCCCTCCTCGGCGTCCTTCCAGTCGAGCACGGCGCGCCTGGGCTTGCCGCTGGGCAACAGGAACAGCAGCAGGCCGGCCGACAGCGCGACCACCGTGTCGTTGAACAGGCGCAACCACGGCAGTGTGTTGCCCAGGTCGCCCATGGTGGTCAGCAGGCTGGGCACGATCCAGCAGAACGCGGCCAGCAGGAAGACGAGGCGCACGCTCTTTTCGCCGCGGGACATCGATCCGAGTTCCGCGATCTCGTCCTCGATCATCTGCTTGCCGCCCGGCACCTCGTCGAGTTCGAAGCGGAACAGCAAGCGAGTGATCATCAGCCAGGCCAGTGCGATGAAGCACACGACGATCGGCAGGCCGAGCATCATCCATTGCGCGAAGCCCACCTCCTTGCCCAGCTCCTTGCTGATGTAGCCGGCGACGATGGCGTTCGGCGGGCTGCCCAGCAGCGTGCCGAGGCCGCCGATCGATGCCGACCAGGCGATCGCCAGCACCAGGCCGACGCCGAAGACGCGCACGTCCTTGTCATGGATCAGGTCGCTGACCTTGTGCCCGGCGGCCAGACCAGCGCGCACGTCGATCGCCCCGCCCTTGGCGCGGTCGCTGTTCTCGGCCACCAGCGCCAGCACGCTCAGTGCGATGGGTAGCATCATCAAGGTGGTGGCGGTGTTGGACACCCACATCGACAGGAACGCCGTCGAGATCATCATGCCCAGGATGATCTGGCGCGGGTGCGTGCCGACGGCGCGCAGGGTCAGCAGTGCGATGCGCCGATGCAGGTTGACCTTCTGCATGGCGATCGCCAGCAGGAAGCCGCCGAGGAACAGAAAGACGATCGGGTTGGCGTATGGCGCGGTCGCCTGGGCCACCGTACGATCCGTCATCAGCGGGAACAGGATGATCGGCAGCAATGACGTGACGGACAGCGGAATGGCCTCGGTCATCCACCAGACCGCCATCAGCGTGGCGACCGCGGCCACCACGCGCGCATCGGTGGACATTTCCGCGCCGCCCAACAGGGCATAAACCAACAACGCGGCACCCAGCCCGAGCGCACGCAGCAGCCAACTGCTCAGGTTCGAGCGCGGTGGTGTGCGGTCCTGGGGTTGTTGATCGAACGCTCCCTGTTCGGGCACGATGCCGCCGCCTGCTTTGCTCGTCGATGTCATGGTCTGTCTCCGTTATGTCGTGAGGGCGGGTGCATCCGGCGATACGTCCGAACCTTGCTCGAGCGACCGGCGTGCCAGGCCTGACGCCGTACGTCAGGTGAGCCAAATCAATGACCTGACAGTCGGCAATGCACGGGCTCTGATGGTCCGAACGCCGGATTTCCGGCGATCGCGATGTGCGATGTCCGGGACACCGGACGGCTGGACTTGCAGGAACCCTTGTTTCAACGAAGCCGCGCGACGCTAGCTCAGTCCCGTCACCGGCACCGCCGCACCGTGGATCGCCCTTGCTGCATCGGAGGCGAGAAAGCCGATGACTTCGGCAAGTGCCCGCGGCGCGACCCAGCGAGCCGGGTCCGCCTCTGGCATCGCGGCGCGGTTGTCCGGGGTGTCGAGAATCGTCGGCAACACGCAGTTGACGTTGACGTTGCGCTCCTTCAACTCCGCCGACATCGCTTCGGTCAGCCGGATGACGCTGCTCTTGGACGCGCTGTAGACGCCCATGTGAGCCGCACCCTTCTGCGCTGCGAAAGCACCGACCGTCACGATCCTGCCCCCGCCATGCTCGATCATGTGCGGCACCACGACCTTGGCAATGTTCACGAGCGCCCGCGCATTGATGTCGAACATCAGTTCCCAGGTCGCGTCGCTGGTCTCGTGCACCGCTTCGCCCATCCGGAATCCACCCGCCAGGTGGCAGAGCACATCGATTTTCTTGTAACGCGCCACGGCCGATGCAAGCGCCGCCTGCAACTCGGAAACGTCCAGCAGATCTGCCGCCAATTGCAGATGCCCGGTGTCGGCGCCAAACGCCGAGTGAAGCGACTCGGCCTGCCGATCGAGCAGCACCAACCGTGCACCCGACTGCGCGAAGTGTGCCGCGACTGCCCGCCCGAGATGGCCTGCGGCGCCCGTGATCATCACGGTGCGATTCTCGACGCTCATGGGTGTGCTCCTTTCGGCTCGTCGTGTTCTTGCGGCTCGTCGTGTCGTTGCCGCTTCTCGTCGTGTCGTTGCCGCTTCTCGTCGTGATGGCGGCCGGTACCGCGCGACACGAGCTCGTCCGTCGCGAGCACGGTACCCGGCTCGTATTCCGGGCTTCCCCGGACCTGCGCGTAGAGCGGTCCGAAATCGATGTGGGCCAGGTGCAGCAATTCCTCGAGACCACGAATCACGAAATAGGTCTCCTGGAAGTCGTCGATCCGATAGTGGGTGCACATCACGCGCGCCAGATCGAACCGCATGCGATTGGGCGAGTCGTCTTCAAGCGAGAAGACGGTCTCCGTCGCCGACGAGGCGATTCCCGCGCCGTAGATGCGCAAGCCATCCGGCTGCTGCACGAGGCCGAACTCCACCGTGTACCAGTAGACGCGCGCAAGCGTGTCGAGCACACCGAGCTCCTTCGCGCGCAGGCCACCGACTCCGTAGGCCTGGATGTAGTCGGCAATCACAGGGTTCATCAACATCGGCACATGGCCGAACACGTCGTGGAACACGTCGGGCTCTTCGAGGTAGTCGAGCTTGTGCGGCTTGCGGATGAACTGGCCGGCCGGGAATCGCCGGTTGGCCAGATGGTCGAAGAACACGTCGTCGGGCACGAGGCCCGGCACCGCTACCACCTGCCAGCCGGTTCGAGCGCTCAGCACGTCGGAGAGGCGGCGAAAATCGGGAATCTCGTGCGCGCCGATCGGCAACGCCTGCATGCCGGCGACGAACTCGTCGCAGGCTCGCCCGGGCAGAAGCCGGCTCTGGCGCTCGAACAACGTCTTCCAGACCCCGTGTTCCTCGGCGGTGTAGCGCTCCCAACCCTGGTCGATGGTCCAGTCCGCACGGTCGGGCCGGTCGACTTCTGCTGCGGCCACGCCGTGCCGCTCCGACTCGTTCAATTGTCTGAGCATGATGAGCTCACTTCGTCGCGAGCACGCCGCGTCGAACCTGGTCACGTTCGATGGATTCGAAAAGGGCCTTGAAGTTGCCTTCGCCGAAACCGTCGTCCCCCTTGCGCTGGATGAACTCGAAGAATACCGGGCCGAGCAGCGTCTCGGAGAAGATCTGCAACAGCAGCCGGGGCTTGTCGTCGGTCGTCGTACCGTCGAGCAGGATGCCGCGCGCCTTCAAGGCCGGCACCGGCTGGTCGTGCCCCGGCAGACGTTCGTCGAGCATCTCGTAGTACGCGTCGTTCGGTGGGGTCATCAGCGGCACGCCGGCCCGCGACAGGCTGTCGATCGTCGCAAAGATGTCGTCGCTCAACAGCGCGATATGCTGGATGCCCTCGCCGTTGAACTTCATCAGGTATTCCTCGATCTGGCCGGAGCCCTTCGCGGATTCCTCGTTCAGCGGAATGCGGATCATGCCGTCGGGCGCCGTCAGCGCCTTAGACGTCAGGCCGGTGTATTCGCCCTTGATATCGAAGTAGCGGATCTCGCGGAAGTTGAACAAACGCTCGTAGAAATTCGCCCAGAACGCCATCCGCCCGCGATAGACGTTGTGCGTCAGATGGTCGACGATCTTCAGCCCATGGCCGATAGGATGCCGGTCCACGCCGTCGATGTACTCGAAGTCGATGTCGTAGATCGAGCGCCCCTCGTCGAAGCGGTCGATCAGGTAGAGCGGCGCGCCGCCGATGCCCTTGATCGCGGGCAGCCGCAATTCCATGGGGCCCGTGGGCAGTTCGACCGGCTGCGCGCCGAGCTCGAGCGCCCGGTCGTATGCCTTGTGCGAATCGCGGACCCGAAACGCAAGTCCGCACGCCGACGGACCATGCTCGGCGGCGAAATACGCCGCTACGCTTTTCGGCTCGCGGTTGACGATGAAGTTGATGCCGCCCTGCCGATACAGAACGACATCCTTCGAGCGGTGCTTCGCAACCAGCGTGAAACCCAGTTTCTCGAACACGGGTTCCAGCACGTTCGGCGTGGGCGAGGCGAATTCCACGAACTCGAAGCCCATCAAGCCCATCGGGTTGTCGAAGAGATCAGCCATTGTCATGCTCCAGTGTCTCGTGGAGAGAAATGTAGGCGGCCTACCCCATGCGCACAAACGAGCAATGCTCGGCGATCCACCACCGCCGACCGAGCCGCGCGTCGAAACGTCCGGTGCGCCCTGGCGAGGTTGTCATTCGTGGGTCGCGACGCCGAACAAACCCATCGACACGATGGGGGTTTCGATCCAGACACCCAGTGAATGTGCGACCCGACGCGGACGACAGCACCGACGCCGACGCCGACGCCGACGCGATCATGCCGCTCATAGAGTCCGGAACGGGCCCAGAATCCTCGCGACATTCTCCGGTTGCAGTGCAATGCCGAGAAACCGGGCCATCTCGACGACCTGGCCGTAAAGCATGTACTGCCCGTGATGCACCTGGCAGCCGCGCTCGCGCGCGGCACTCAGCAACGCCGTATCGCCGTCACGCACGACGGCCTCGCAAACCAGTGTACCGGCCTGCAGTCGCTCGACGGGAACCGGAAACCCATCGCCCTCCTTCAGCCCGAGCGAGGTCGCATTGACCACCACATCGAATTCGGCCGGATCGTTGTCCCCGGCGTCGACCGCAATGTCCGGCAATGCCTGACGGAGAAGCGCCACCATATCGTGCGCACGCTGCGGCGAACGGTTGTAGACACGCAATGCCGCAGGTCGGCTGCGTGCGATCGCATAGGCCATGGATTTTCCGGCACCACCCGTTCCCGCCAGCAAGACGCGACGCCCTTCCAGAAAATGGCCTTCCGAAGCCAGTCCGGCAATGAATCCGTCGCCATCGAAGTTCGCGCCTATCCAGATCCGGCGCTCATGATCGAGCCGCATCACATTGACCGACCTGATCAGGTTTGCCGTGTCCGTCAGTTCGCCACACCAGACGACGACCGCTTCCTTGTGCGGAATGGTGACGATCAGCCCGGCCAGGTTGACGAGCCCCAGGGCGCCCGCCAGGCACCGCTCGAGATCGGGTTCGCGCACGTGCATCGGCACACAACAGACGTCCAGACCTTGCCTGGCCGCCGATGCATTGAGCAGTTGCGGCGTGCGAACATGAGCGACCGGATTCGCGAGGATGCCTACCAGTTGCGTGTGGCCGGTGATTTCCAAGGCGCTCTCTCGGTTCGACGCGGGATTCGAAGGCATCAGATGCCGGCCATGTTGATGTACTTGACGACCAGATAGTCCTCGATGCCGTAGCGCGAGCCCTCGCGGCCGATGCCCGATTGCTTGACCCCACCGAACGGCGCCACCTCGTTGGAAATCAGGCCGGTGTTGACCCCGACCATGCCGTACTCGAGACGCTCCGCGACACGCCAGACGCGACCCAGGTCGCGCGCGTAGAAATAGCTCGCCAGGCCGAACTCGGTGTCGTTGGCCATCGCCACCACTTCGTCTTCGGTCTCGAAGCGGAACAGCGGCGCGACGGGGCCGAAGGTTTCCTCTTTCGCCACCGCCATCTCCGAGGTCACGTTGCCAAGCACGGTCGGCTGGAAGAACGACTGACCCAGATCGTGCCGCTTGCCGCCGGTCAGCACCCTCGCCCCCTTTGCCGTCGCATCGGCGATGTGCTCTTCGACCTTGGCAACCGCCTTGTCGTCGATCAGCGGTCCGATGCGCACCCCATCGGTCGTGCCGTCGCCGACCTTCATCGCGTCGACCGCGGCGACCAGCTTCTCGGCGAACGCGTCATACACCTTGGCATGCACATAGATGCGATTCGCACAGACGCAGGTCTGCCCGGCATTTCGGTACTTCGAGATCATTGCGCCTTCGACCGCCGCATCGAGGTCGGCATCGTCGAACACGATGAAAGGCGCATTGCCGCCGAGTTCCATCGACACCTTCTTGATCGTCGACGCAGTCTGCTGCATCAGCGTGCGCCCTACTTCGGTCGATCCGGTGAACGTGAGCTTGCGTACCAGTGGATTGGTGGCCAACTCGGTACCGATTTCCTTCGCCGTACCGGTGATGACGGACAGCACGCCGGCTGGAACGCCGGCCCGTTCGGCGAGCACGGCCAACGCGAGCGCGGTCAAGGGCGTCTGCGATGCCGGTTTGACCACCATCGTGCAACCGGCCGCCAATGCGGGTCCCGCCTTGCGCGTGATCATCGCCGCCGGGAAATTCCAAGGCGTGATCGCGGCACAGACACCGATGGGTTCCTTCGTGACGACGATGCGCTGACTGCCGACCGGCGCGGGAATCGTGTCGCCGTAGACGCGCTTGCCTTCTTCGGCAAACCACTCGATGAACGACGCCGCATAGGCGATTTCGCCGCGCGCCTCGAGCAGCGGTTTGCCTTGCTCCGCGGTCATGATGCGCGCGAGATCTTCCTGGTTGGCCATCATCAGTTCGAACCATTTCCTGAGCACGGCAGACCGTTCTTTCGCGGTCCGGGCTCGCCACGCGGGCCAGGCACGGTTGGCCGCCGCTATCGCCTCGCGGGTGTGCTCGGCATTCAGCTTGGGCACACTCGCGATGTGCTGCCCGCTGGCCGGATTGGTGACTTCGATCCGCTGCTTGCCGGTGATCCACTGGCCGTCGATCAGGCACTGCTCGCGCAGCAGGGAAGAATCTGTGAGTTTCAGCATCGAAAGTCTCCGAATGTTTGTGACGAATGGGAACGAGTGCCCATGTCCGACTGTACGGGGTTGCAAAGATCCGGTTCGACAAACCTCGACAGCCCGTCAGTGTATGTCGGCGAAGGCGAGCGGACACGCACCGCATCGCTCAGACGGGCACTGCGGAACGGCCGTCGCGCAACGCCCATCGCGCGCGCGTGCGACGCAGCCAGACCACCAGACCCGTGACCAGCAAGCCGATCAAAACGAGCGACGTGACCACGTTCAACAAGCCGCTCCATGCACCGGCCCAGACGCCCTCGTGCAGCACGCGCGGCCAGGACTGCGGCCCCGCGACCAGGTCGTCTTTGGTCACCGTGAACACACGTGCCTGCCCGCCGTCGTAGATGCGGGCG
>JBGSTN010000755.1:0-3724 GCA_041736455.1 Burkholderiaceae bacterium
GCATCACCGACGGCCAGGGCGCGCGCGGCAGCGGCAACGAGGGAGTCCATCGCAGCAGGTTAACTCAGCGGACAACGGGCCTGTCGGATCGATGCTTTGGCGACCGAGCGTCCGGTGCACGGCATCCCATTCACCAGTTGCGTCAAACGTCTTTCCGAGCGAGAGTGAGAGGCGAACGCAAAATTGTTCGGGCCATGGCGCCGACAGTGGGAAACGCGGGAATGCGGAACCGGCCCGCCGGCGGCCCGGAGACGATCCACAGGAGGAATGTCGAATGACACACGGAGCACCCTGCTGGTATGAGCTTTCCACGAACCCCGGCGCCCTGCCCGCGGCGGAAGCTTTCTACACGAGCGTGATCGGATGGACCTTCCGGGATTCGGGCATGACGGGATTCGAATATCACCTCGCGTCGGCCGATGACGACATGGTCGCCGGGGCGATGGTGATGCCTGCCGACGTGGCGGGCATGCCACCGATGTGGATGATCTATTTCGCCGTCGACGATTGCGACGGCGCCGCCAGGCTCATCGGGGAAACGGGCGGCAAGGTCTTTCGCGAACCTGCGGATATCCCGGGCACAGGCCGATTTGCGATCGCCGGCGACCCGGCTGGCGCCGGCTTCGGCCTGCTGCAGCCGCTGCCGATGACCGATGGACAATCGGGCGGCAACGCATTCGACCAGAAGAAGGCCGCTCATGGCCACTGGAACGAACTGATGTCGACCGATCCGGAAAAAGCGTTCGAGTTCTACTCGAGACTGCTCGGCTGGACGAAGTCCACGGCCATGGACATGGGCGAGATGGGCACCTACCAGTTGTTCGCGCATGGCGGCGTCGACATCGGGGGCATGATGAGGCTTGGCAATGCACCAGTGCCCGGCTGGCTGCCGTATTTCGGCGTCGAAGGCGTCGAGTCGGCCGTCGCGCGCATCAAGTCGGCTGGTGGCGCTTTGTTGCACGGACCGATGCAGGTGCCGGGCGGCAACTACATTGCCGTCGCCCGCGATCCGCAGGGGGCGTCATTCGCGGTGACAGGCCCGTTGAACTGACCTTGGGCATTGGCCGCCGCACAACGCAGCCGCCAATGCCCATGCCCGCACGCTACGGCTCACATCAGCGTATCGGCCCAGATGTTGCGTGCCCAGCCCGCGGCACTCCCTGCTTCGATTTCCGACCGCGCGGCTGACACGCCGCCCGAATCCTTCACCGCCTTGAAGGTCTTTTCGGCCGCGACGTACTCGTGCACGCTGGCGACGTGGATGACCTCGTGCTCACTGACGTAGCTGAAGCACGTGTTGGAAACCATCGGACTGACGTCGATCGACAGGCCTGCCAACTCGGACACGATCGCCGCGGCGGCAACCTTCGCATGCGCATTGGCCATGTGACCGGATTTCGGCATGGCCGGTGCCGCCGCGACCGAATCGCCGAGTACGTGGACATCGCCGGCGATCGTCGACTCGAAGCTCAGGAAGTCGACCGGACACCAGCGTCCGTTGACCGTGGCCAGACCTGCCTGCTTGGCGAGCGCGCCCGCTCGCATCGGCGGCAACACGTTGAGCACATCGGCCTTGACGTCGTCCTGCACGTCGAACTTCACGGTACGCGAGGCGGCGTCGACCGCGACCGCCTTGTGCTGGGGCCGATATTCGATCATCCCCGGATATAGATCGGCCCAGGCCTTCCTGAAGAGCGCGCCCTTCGAAACCAGATCGGGATTGGCATCGAGGATCAGGATCTTGGATTTCGGCTTGGACTTGACGAAATAGTCCGCGATCACGCTCGCGCGCTCATATGGCCCCGGCGGGCAGCGGTACGGTGCCTCGGGGATCGAAATCGCATAGACGCCGCCATCGGGCATCGCTTCGAGTTGCTTGCGCAGTGCCACGGTGTCGGGGCCGGCCTTCCAGGCATTCAGGATCGCACCGCTGTCGTTGGCGGCCTGCAGGCCTTCGACGTTGTCCCAGATGTAGTCGATGCCAGGTGCGAGCACGAGCTTCTGGTAGGCCAAGGTCTGTCCGCCCTTCAGGACCAGCGTCTTCTTCGTTGCATCGATGCCCGTCACGGTGTCGCGGACCCATTCGACACCGTGATTCTTCACGAGGCTGTCGTACGGCGTCGTGATGTCGGCCATCGTGCGCATGCCGCCGAGAACGAGATTGGAAACCGGGCAGGAGACGAACGCCGCATTGGGCTCGACCAGCACGACGCGGGTCGTGCCCGACGAATACATCCGGATGTACTTGGCTGCCGTTGCGCCGCCGTAACCCCCGCCCACCACCACGACGGTACCGCCCACCTTGGGACCGAACCCCGCACAGCCGGCCAGCCCGAGGCCGGTCGTGCCGCCCAGGCCGGCCCACGCACCGCCGGCTGCCAATGCGCTCAGCATCGAACGTCGAGAAATCGTCATCATCGGCTCCTTCAGCGACGCTGCTTGGAAAAATAATCGGCCAGGGCGGCCAGCTGGGCTTCGCTGTAGCCGCGCGTGATCTGATGCATGATGGTCGCCTTGCGCGTGCCGTTGCGAAACGATGTCAGACGCTCGAGCAGCTTCGACTTCTCCTGGCCGGCAAGGCCGCTGATCTCGTCACCGATGACGTGACCGTCGGTCCCGTGGCATTGTGCGCACGTCGCCGCGAGACTGCGCATCTTCAAGGTTTCGGCATCGATCGCGAAAGCGGGCGTACCGCCAGCGAGTCCTACCAGCGAGGCGGCGGCGAACGTGATCATCCGCTGCCGGGTGAGTCCGAGAATCATGGCGTCTCCCTGATCAATTATTGGAAATGCAGGCATCGAAACCGCAGGTTCTTGTTTCTTATCGACCATTGCACGACTGCGGCACATCGTCGACAGGATCGATGCACCGACAACCGATCTTGCCATGACAAGGGCGTCGCGGGTAGGCCGAGCGTTCCGGACAGATCATCGACCGGGCCGATATGGGTGAGGTCCACGGAATCCCCCACGATTCGCTGCATTGCAGCGTGATCGCGTCAGTCCCCGGCCGACCCGCAAGGCGCCGCAACCCGGCCTGCGTCCGGGCTCGCCGTTGGACAGGTCTTCCGGCGCCCTCGCCGAGGCTATTCCATCGATCGACGTCACGTGCCAACATGGGCATCGTCCAGCGCAGGTCGACGCCGCTCATCATCAGGAAGGTCATGCCATGAACGCACCGGAATCCCTGACCGCCGAACGCCGGTACCTCGCCGAGACCCATGACATCGTCAATGTCGGCCATGAACTGGTCGACTACGACATGTACCGCCAGGATGCCGCCCTGGTCGATGCCGTCGATCGAGAAGGCGCACGCTGGGCCGACGCCGCCCTCGGTGAATTCGGCCGGCTCGCGGGCTCGGCCGACTATCTCGAGCTCGGCGTATCGGCCAACCAGAATCCGCCGTCGCTCGACACGCACGACCGTTTCGGGCGTCGCATCGATCTGGTGAAATTCCATCCTGCCTACCATCAGTTGATGCGTTCGGCGATCGAGCACGGTATCCATGCCGCGCCGTGGTCGGATCCGAAACCCGGTGCACACGTGGCACGGGCCGCGCACTTCTACCTGCAGACGCAGGTGGAAGCGGGCCACGGGTGCCCGATCACGATGACGTTCGCCGCCGTGCCTGCCCTGAAGTCGACCCCGGCGCTCGCCGCCGCATGGGTGCCGAAGATCACGGCGCGGATTTACGACTCGCGCAACGTACCGGATGCGCAGAAGG
>JBGSTN010000759.1:0-13590 GCA_041736455.1 Burkholderiaceae bacterium
TGGCGAACAAGCCCCAGAACTTCAGCCTTGAATTCAGGCGTGAAAGTGCGTCTTTCCCGTCGTGCATTTCGTTTGGCCATGTAACACCTCTATGAGCATTATCGCTCGGTTAGAGGTGTCTACTATTCCGGGGGAATTCCAGAACTGCTGGGTTCAGGGGACTAGTCTGATAGTTTAGACAAGCCGTTTTCGAAGGATGACGACATATCGTGATTCTTCTTCGCTAAATCACCGTATTTCGGCTAGGGGCCGTTCGCTGGTGTCTATGTGCGGGTGCAATTTGTTCAACTCGGACCCGCTGGGCTCTTGTGACTGACATCGAGATCCGAGAGCTTCTCGGCGTTCTCTGATCGCTAAACAAGCGGACCCACGAATCGCTCATGTTCTGGTTAGCGATTTACGCGGCTTTTGGATGGATATTCACTTGCTCAGCCCACACTGCGAATTCCGGCTCAAGTAGCAAAGCGTGTTCTTTGTGCCAAGAGCGTCAGCGCCTCTAGCACTGCTGTTGGCCAACAAGATCAAGCGTGAAAGACGCACAGGACTCGCGAATGCTGACAGGCCGCAGGCGATCGCAAGGGGCAAGGGGAAAGGGGAAAGGGCGAGAATGCGATGGGATGCTACTCGGGTAGAGGTCCACTTTCCACTTCGATCACGCCGGAGGGAGTGATGGCTAAGGTGAAGCCCTTGGGCCAGCCGTTGCACGCAACATCTCGTGCACGTGCCATTTTCCTGCCAGGCTGGACCAAGTCGCTTCGAGTGCAGCGTATGCATCGGGGAACTGACTAGGCAATCAGAGGCACGTCGCGAATGTCAGCTGGCGAAAAGGGTTCTCGACCTTAGAGGATTGGCGGCTTTGTGGTGACAAAGCGTCGCGTGTGAAACGCTTGGGCGTTGCAAGTGCCGTGTTCCCCTCACGACCCGCGTCGGCCTCGTCATCCCTTTGACGCCATCGGAGGCCGTTTCATTGCAAAGCGTTCGTTCTTCGTTTGCTAGCTACCAGTACTTAGGCGACCCTCCTTCCACCTTCGGGTACCTGCCAAAAGCTGCAATCAACCTGTAAGACCTGGACGCCCTACGTCGTCTAACCCCCAAGAACGGCGTGCTCAGCGCGGTTGTTCGATCTATAACACCGCTGTCCCATCCCCCAGGTCCTTCCGGAGAACTCCATGACCCCAGTCACTACCAAGCTGCCCGCCTTCGCCCTGGCGCTTGCCCTCGGCTCAGCTTTTACCGCGCTGCCTGCCACCGCGCAGATGGCCGACAAGGACAAGTGCTTCGGCGTTGCCCTAAAGGGCAAGAACGATTGCAAGGCGGGTCCAGGAACCACCTGTGCAGGAACATCCAAGATCGACTACCAGGGAAACGCCTGGTCGCTGGTGCCCAAGGGCACCTGCGAGAAGATCCAGTCCAAGACCTCGCCCACCGGCTTTGGCCAGAAGGACGAGTTCAAGGAAAAGAAGGCCTGAGCGGCCAAGCCTGCTGACCACCCAGAATCGCCACCATGCCTGACGCTGACCCAGCCATTCGTGACAGGACGGTCGACCGGATGGCTGGTGGCGTACGCTGCGTGCTGGCAGATCTGCCAAGGCGCGCTGGCATCGGGCTCAAGCCCCAGCACTTCAACGAGGTGCTGTCCACGCGCCCGGATATTGGTTTCTTCGAAGTGCATGCTGAGAACTACATGGTTGATGGGGGTCCATTCCACTACTTCCTGACGCGCGTGCGAGAGCATTACGCGTTGTCCCTGCATGGCGTGGGCCTGTCAATCGGCGCAGTTGAGCCACTGGACGAGACCCACCTTGAGCGGCTGGCCGTATTAGTCGAACGCTACCAGCCTGCCTCGTTCTCAGAGCATCTGGCGTGGTCCAGCCACGGCGACATCTTCTTCAACGACCTCTTGCCGGTACCGTACGACCGCCAGACTCTAAACCGCGTGTGCGATCACATCGATCGCGTGCAGGAGCGGCTGCAGCGTTGCATGTTGCTCGAGAACCCTGCGACTTACGTCGAATTTGAGGCGTCGACGATGAGCGAGGCCGCGTTCCTGCGTGAGGTACTGAAGCGCACGGGCTGTGGACTTCTCCTCGACGTCAACAATGTCCACGTGTCCTGTACCAACCACGGCAGGGACACGCTAGCCTACTTGCGCGATCTGCCATTGAATGTGGTCGGCGAGATACACCTCGCTGGATTTGCGCGTGACCAAGATGCGGCCGGTGCGCCATTGCTTATCGATACCCACGGCAGCCCGGTCGACGAGGCTGTTTGGGACCTGTACTCCTACGTCATTTCACGACTGGGCGCTACGCCCACCCTTCTAGAGCGCGACAACGACGTACCTTCGCTGGCGATGCTGCTTGATGAGGCTGGCCGAGCTGACGGCGTCATGAAGGCGCTTTCTGGACAGCGCCGTTGCGGCACTCTCCGGGACAGTTTATGACATTTGCGTCCTTCGCGGCTGCATTGGTCGATCCGCGGCGCTCCGTGCCGGCTGGCTTGAAGGCCTGGAACGGCTCCGACCCGGGCGCTCGTCTGTCGGTATACCGCAACAACGTTGTCAGCTCGCTGGTCGATGCCCTGGCTGAGACCTTCCCTGTCGTCCAACAGCTCGTGGGGCCGGAGTTTTTCCGAGCCATGGCGGTACTGTTCGTTCGCCAGGCTCCACCTCGTTCGCGGGTGCTCGCTCTCTATGGTCGGGAGTTCCCCTTCTTTATTGATGCTTTCGAGCCGACGCAGAGCCTGCCGTACCTGGGCGATGTCGCACGGCTCGAGGTGGCGCGGGTAGAGGCGTATCACGCTGCCGATGCAAATCCGCTATCCGACGAGATGGTAAGCCAGGCCCTGTCCAGCGGCGCCAGGACAGGCGAGCTGCAACTGGTCCTGCATCCGTCCCTTAGCACGCTTGATTCGCCCTATGCGGTGATGACGTTATGGGCAGCCCATCAGGCCGAAGGCGTCAGTGACATCGCTCCGCTCAACATCAATGTTCCCGAAAGCGCCTTGATTCTTCGCTCGGGGCTGGAAGTACTAGTGCTGCGCGCACCAGACGGGGTGTTCGCTTTCCTGGAAGCCATTCGGTCGTCGCTCAATCTGAGCGACGCTGTCGCACGAGCCAGTGCCGCAGCGCCGAACTTCGACCTCACCGTCGCTCTGTCCGAATTGCTCGAGCACGGTGCTATTTCCTCCATCCATCTCCCTTCAAGGCTGACCTCATGAACACGGATGCAACGGTTTCGATGCAGACGAGCCATAGCGGCATTGCGAGCACTGGCTCACGAATGAATTTTCTGGTGACGGGTGCCATTGACCTGCTCAAGCGGATCCCCCACACGCTCATCGCCTTTATCGCGCGCTTCTCTATTGCCGCGGTCTTCTGGAACTCCGGGCAGACCAAAATCCAGGGCTTCGCGCTCAATCTGGTCTCTGGAGAGTTCGCGCTGGGCTGGCCAAGCCTGTCGGACTCGGCGCTGACGCTGTTCCAGTACGAATACAAACTCCCCCTGATTCCACCTGAGATCGCGGCGCCCATGGCGGCGACCGCCGAGCACCTACTACCCGTGCTGATCCTGATCGGTCTGGGCACGCGCTTCTCAGCGCTGGCGTTGCTCGGGATGACACTCGTGATCCAGCTCTTCGTCTATCCTGGCGCTTACGCTACCCACGGTACTTGGGCGGCAGTGTTGCTCTTTCTGATCGCGCGTGGACCCGGAATACTGTCGGTGGATCACTGGTTGGCAACTCGGGGGGCCCGAGCCCTTTGATCGCGCACTGTCAACTACGCACGGCTTCTCTCGTCGCCGTATGACAAGCTCCCCCACGGGCTTCACCTGCGTGGGTCGGATCGTATGACGCAAGCTCCGGAGCAAGTAGGCAGAGAAGTATTTGCTCAGTGGAGTACCTTTCACTTTTGCACCGAATTGGGGGCCTTAGCTGTGCGCCATGATGTTTGGTGCCTGGACAGCGAGCTTACCCGTCCCCGGTTTGGCCGCAAAGGGTGAGCGCGGTGCCAACATATCTATCGGGCATCTCGCGCAACCAGCTTGGCCTCCCAATGGCGATAGTTTCGGTCAATCGATGGGTCTCGGCCCGGCCTAGGTTCGACCTGCCCACAACCACGCCTTTCGTCGACCGCTTCGCATAGGAGGCGGCTGTCCACCGTGCCCATTCTTGTCGTTGGATCACGGGCAATGATCAACGGCCTAAGCCGCTGAGACGTGTGCGGTTATGCCAAGGGCGTCACTGCGCCGAACGGCTGGAGAACTGACAGGTCAGTGCGGCGGGCGGCGTTGGATTTCATCGGATGATTCCTCCGGTTATTGGGGATACGAATGCAGTGCCTGTCAGGCCATCTAGGATACGGCGGCGACCCCGCTGTCAATTAGCGCCCCGCTGCAACTCGAGCCTTGTCCGGCGGTACAGCCGAAGCAGTGGTCAGCCACGCGGATCGACCGATTCTTCAGCGTACCGGCAGTGATATCAGTTAGATGCAGGCGCGGCTTGCCGGCTTGGCTAATTGCCAGACCGAGTTGCTGATTAAAGTCGCAGTCGTAGAGGTAGCCTTGCCAGTCCACGCTGACAGTGCTACGGCACATCACTTGGTCTAGATTGGCCTCTCGATGGGCACTACGCAGCAAGTCCATGTAGCTCTTGAACTGGCCCTTAGACACCAGCATAGAGCCAAAGCGCTGGATGGGCATGTTGGCCAGCGTGAACAACCGGTTAAAGACCACGCCGAAGTGCGCCTTTAAGTACCGCTTGTAGTCCTGTTCCAAGGCCTCCTGGGACGGTGGCAGGCTAGCCCCCTGCGGGTTGAAGACCAGATTCAGTGTAAGACCGGTGCCCGGCTGGCCATAGCCCAAAGCGTTGAGCCGCTGCAACCCGCGGATACTGGCATCGAATGTGCCCTTGCCGCGCTGGCGGTCGACGTTATCTTCCATGTAGCAAGGCATCGAAGCGACCACCTCGACGCCATGCGAGACCAGGAAGTGCGCCAGGCCATCCTGGCCGGGCTCTTCAAGGATTGTCAGGTTGCAGCGGTCGATTACCCGGACGCCGCGCGAACGGGCTGCAACCACGAGCGATCGGAAATGCGGGTTGAGCTCGGGAGCACCTCCCGTTAGGTCGAGCGTGCGCACGTCGGGGCTTGCGGCCAGAAAGGCGATGACCGCATCGATCGTGTCGCGCGACATCTCCTCGGTGCGGTTCGGACCGGCATTGACGTGACAGTTCTGGCAGCTCTGGTTGCATCGGTAGCCCAGGTTGATCTGGAGGGTGTCGAAATAGAGTCGGCGAAGCGCGGGAAAGTCGGTTTGAACGAGCAGTGGAAGGGTAGCGTGCATGGCTTTATCTGGGTGGCTTACGCTGATAGACGGTCACGTGGATGGCATTCTTACAGCCAAATGCATCCACGGCGTAAGAAAAAAGGGCTCCGGAACGTCAGAAGGCAGTATCAGCCCCAATGCGGTCATGTAACTAGGCCCGTCGGGACGTCTCGATAGTTCGATTTCTGGTCCTGGAATCAAAGGCGCCAAGACCGAGCATTCCCAGTACACCCTCCATGGTCATCGATAAGTCCGTTCTGCTCGCCTGTCTAACAGCTTTCACCGTCAATCAGATGCGGTCCATTTTGCTCGAGCCAGGCTGCACGCCGGCGGGCGCCCATTGCCTGAATCACCTGGCGCGGGAACCTAACGATGTATGAGATCGCGCGAACGTCTCGACGGACGTCAGTTCGACTTCCGATGCCGATACCGATGCCGATACGGCAACGGGGTTACGCCTGGTGCCGGGAAAGCAGCCGGGCTGCCGGTGGTATACGCCGGCACTGCCCTAGCAGGCTGTTGAAATAGCGATGCAAATGGTCATATTGATTCCGCTCGTCGATGGTGGTGCTGATGTTTGAGATTGGATCGGCCTTCTTGGCCGGGCTATCCGGTGGTCCGAGCTTGGAGGTAGGCCCTTTTCGCGCCTCATTTGGCTTACAGCGCTGGCCTCGCTCCCAGCATTCGCCCCATTCTGACCAGATTGGACGCCGTCATCGTCAGCTTGAACTGAAGATCAACCCGCTGCAGCCCTCGATAGACGGTCTGGCGGATTCGGCCAACCGTCTTGCCCCATCCGAAGTGCTCTTCGATCCGCTTTCTCTTGATCTGGCTCTGCCGGTAGGACTCATGACCTGTCGTGCGTCCATCGATAGCACTACCCCCCACTCGCGCTTCGTTCGATGCCACGTGTGGGGTCACTTTGCGCTCTCTGCAAGCCCTCACGAAGTCATGGGTGTCATACGCCTTGTCTGCCCCGATCGTTCGGGGCCGCTTGCCAGGGACCGCATCGAGCATCGCCAGTGCCGCGGCCCTCTCTCCTTTGCCATCCGCCGACGTGACCACCGCACTCACGGCCAGCCCGCTGCGGTTCTCCATCAGGATGTGGCCTTGGTACGCAAGCACCGCCGCGGCGCTCTTACTCTTGCGATACAGCCGACTGTCCGGATCGGTCGTGCTGGCGTGGGTGTCGTTGCTGCGCTGCGTGCCCTTCCAATCGGCCTGGGCATTGCGCCCCGAGTCCCCAGGCGGCTGATCGTCCCCACTGGCCTTCGGTTTAAAGCTCTTGTGGCTTGCCCAGGCCTGAATCAGCGTGCCATCGACCGAGAAGTGCTCCTTGGAGAGCAACCCGCCCTTGTCGGCCAGACCCATCACCTCGGTGAAGAACGCCTCGACCGCCTCATGCTCGATCAGCCGATCACGGTTCTTGGAAAATACCGAATGATCCCAGACCGGATCGTCGATCGCCAGGCCCACGAACCAGCGAAACAGCAGGTTGTAGCGGATTTGCTCCATCAATTGGCGTTCGCTGCGCACCGAGTAAAACACCTGCAGCAGCAGCGCGCGCATCAACTTCTCTGGCGCAATCGACGCTCTTCCATTGGCCGAGTACATCTGGTTGAACAAATCATTCAACCTACCCAGCGCCTCGTTGACCAACCGTTGAATCGATCGCAGCGGATGATCCCGCGGCACGAAGTCATCCAGCTTGGCCACCGTGAACAGCGTCTCTTGCATCCCATCGGCACCGCGCATCTTCGTCCCCGTCGCAGTCTAGTTCGCACCGAATTATCTCAACCCCTCCGATCAAACGCTACTGCTTCATCGAAGACTTTTTCAACAGCCTGCTAGTCCCTATAATGAGGATCAGCGCCGATCCTGCGGTCAAGGCCTTGATCAACTCAGCCGCCATCATAAGCTAGCGTCACTGCCGCCCGGGTGCTGCAATGAACTGCATATCACCGGAGGTCACTCTTCGGTTCCTGCGTCCCCACTATGCCTGGAAACTGAACGTATCAATGAGCCTTCCGGAACTCCTGATTACCTGCTTGGGCGGCATCTATCGTCCACCCTCTATCCTGACGCTGACGGACAGCCGGCGGGTTGCGAGGGCGACGCTAACGCCTTTACTGATGGTCGGAACCGTGCTCAACGTGATCAATTGCGGCCAGCAGTTCAGGGCCCATTCCACCTTGACGGTGTGGCAGATGGCGATGGATTTCCCGCTGCCATTCTGCGCTTCGAATTGCAGCGCGGCGCGCAACCAGGTCCAGCGAGCGGGAGGAGGTTGATGCAACCTGCTTCGCCCAAACCTCCCGCGCCGGATTCCGCGTCGACAACCCTTGATTCCATGCAAAGCATCAGAGCTGAAGACTTGCTGGAGCTGCGCGGGGACATGCTCCGCTTTGCCCAGATCCAGTTGCGCAACCATGAGACGGCGGAAGACTTAGTACAGGAGTCCATCGAAGCGGCGTTACGCAAATCATCCTCGTTTTCCGGCAAATCGACCCTTAAGACCTGGGTATTCGCGATTCTGCGCAACCGCATCATCGACCACCTACGGCAAGCCTCGCGAACAGTGACGATGTCGAGCTTTGTAGAAGACGATGAAGACTGGCAAGAAAGTCTCGAAGCGCTATTCAACGAAAAGGGCAGATGGCACGCTAACCAGCGCCCGGCACCATGGCCAGACCCCGAACAATCCATGCAGAATCGGCAGTTTTGGGCTGTGTTCGAGAGCTGCCTCGATCACCTGCCTCCTGCCACTAGCCGCGTGTTCATGATGCGCGAGTTCCTGGGTTTTGAGTCTGATGAAATCTGTACTCAACTTGGAATCACAACAAGCAACTGTCACGTCATCTTGCATCGAGCCCGACTCAAGCTGCGCACGTGCATGGACAGTGGCTGGGGAAGGCCGGAGGGCATGAAATGATGAGCTGTAAGGAAGTAACCGAAATCTGCTCGGCCGAGATGGAGCGCTCGCTGAAGCTAACTGAGCGGTTGTCCCTTAGAACGCACTTGTTGCTTTGCAGCGGTTGCACGAACTACCGCAGGCAGATGAAAACTCTTCGGCAGATGATGCAGATTTATGCGGCTGGCAAGGCGAATATCGCCGACTCCGCGAATCCTTGATTCGGTTGCACATCATAGAACATAGTACATCTGTCCCCGCCTTAGCCGCGTACTTCCGCTCTTTAGGGCCACTTGGCGTGCTTTTTTTTACGCGCAACTCACGCAGTAAAAGTGTCGCCACACGATTGCGGAAGGCAAGTCCATCACTTCTCCTGATCTGGTTTCCCTGGGCTCGGTAACGCGCTGACTCATGAGCCGATCAACCGTCCGGTATGGCACGCCGATCCACGTTCCTCGTGCATGTGGCGCCCGACTCTTGCACGGCTTGAGCGTCAAGCTGGGCCGGCCGTTCCCGCTCCATTCCTTGCTCTCATTCCAGCCGTTCTGCTCGGTCCAGCCTTCCCGATCCGGTAGCACCTTCTTGGGGGCAGGGATCGCACCGACACCTAGTTCCAGCAACCTGGCCGTGCTCGGATGTGCGTGCTTGCGTGCCGCGGCCACGAACTCGCTCCGCAACCAACGGATAAATGCCGTAGCCGAATCGATGCCGCGGCCTTCCCCTCGTGCGACAGGTATCGGGCAAAGTTCGTTGGAACTGGCATTCCCTGAACGACGGAACGCGCAAACGCAAAGTGCCCCAGGTGCACGGAGAGCTCTCGATGCGTCGCCTCGCGTCACTGGCGAACTTGCCGGCAGAGAATTCAACGAATTTGCGCGAGGCAGCGTAATTCATGCCTCCCACAGTTTGGGTTCACCTTCATTTTCGACTCAAATTCACTTCGTTTGACAGCCGGGTTTCAAGACCAGCGATGCGCGGCTCGTGTACGGGCTCGCCGATACGACCGCAATGCAGGACTGCGACGCATCGGAGGGCTCGATCGACGCACTCCAGCAGCGAGCTGAACTGGCCATTGGCGAGACTAAGCGCCAGAAGCTCGGCTGGACATGGCATGTGGCGGACGACGAAGCTGCTCGGACTCGCCAGCTCGACCTGCTTTCCCAGCTTCGTGAAGCTGCGATGGCCGGTGAACTCGAGATGCGGCTGCAGCCCAAGTTGGGCCTTCGCACGGGGAATGCCCTAGGCATGGAGGAACTCGTACGTTGGCGCCATCCCGTCCGCGGTTTCGTGTTACCAGCCGAATTCGTACCCTTTGCAGAGCGCATCGGACAAATCGGCATGGTGACGACCGTTATGCTCGAGACTGGCTTGAAGACCCTGGCGGCCTGGTTGCGCACGCACCCCGACCTGAGCATCGCCGTGAACATGAGCGCACTCGATGTGCGCGATGCCGCCTTTCCGGGCCGAGTCGCGGCGACCGCGCAGCGGTTCGATGCGCCGTTGGGCAAGTTGAGGCTGGAGATCACCGAGAGCACGATGATGGACGATCCCGAGTGCGTTTTGACCGTGCTGCATGAAACTCCGGCCTTGGGCGTACAACTGTCGATCGACGACTTCAGCACCGGCCATTCACCGCTTGCCTATCTGCATCGGCAGCCCGTCAGTGAACTCAAAATCGACCGCAGCTTCGTTGCAGGAGCCGATCGCCTGCCCGAGGCACGGGTCCTGCTGATGCCGATCATTGAGCTTGGTCACAGTCTCAAGATGTGCGCAACCGCCAAGGGCATCGAGCCACCGGCCGAAATGGCCATGCTGTCCGAACTAGGCTGCGACATGGGTTAAGGCTATCTCATTTCCAAGCCCTTGTCGCCAAAGGCCGCCGGGCGGTACGCCCACGCATTACGAATCGCATCGAACGCACCCAGCCTGTCCTAGGCGGCGCCGACGCCGTATCTTTGGGCGAAAAACGAGTGGCGCGCAACAGAGTGCTGTAAGCAATGGGCGAGTTCGCCCGTCTAGAACCCAAGCGGATTGCTTTCACAGCCGGGATCCCGGCGACAGGAGCAGCCAATGCCCTAGTTTGGCGAGGTGGCAGCATGATGAGACTATCGCTATTGCGTTTCGTGCTGGCGGGCGGTTTTGGGGCCCTGATGTCCAGCGGCGCTGCCGCGGCGCCCTTTGTGGGCGGCTTCGACATCGGGAACGCGACCCTGCCGATCGAGCAAGGTGGCCCCGCCAAGGATGGCATCCCAGCGATCGATCGCCCGCGGTTCGTTGGAGCCGGCCAGTCTGGCCTCAGAAGCACGGATCGCGTTCTGGGCATCGAGTCATCGGACGTGGCGCGCGCCTACCCTATCCGAATCCTGAACTGGCACGAAGTGGTGAACGATCGGTTCGGTGATCGGGAGGTGATCGTGACCTATTGCCCGCTCTGTGGCACGGGCATGGCCTTCGAGACACCGGCCCTGGTCGCGGGCGGAGCGGGCTTTGGTGTGTCCGGGCTGCTGTACAACAGCGACGTACTGCTCTATGACCGCGCGACCGAGTCACTCTGGTCGCAGATACTTTCCACCGCCATCACCGGACCGCTCAAGGGTACGGTGCTGGAGCCAGTCCCCGTTGTTCATACCAGTTGGGCCGACTGGCGCCGCCGTCATCCGGCCACCGAGGTCCTATCCACCGATACTGGCTTCGAGCGAGATTACACGCGGGATCCATACGCCGGCTATGACCGCGTACAGCACCTGATGTTCGAGGTCCAGCACCGCGACGACCGCTTCCCGCTCAAGGAGTGGGTGCTCGGCGTGCGCATCAACGGATCGGCCAAGGCCTATCCATTCAGTGTGCTCGAACGTGCGGTCGATCCCGCTGGCGATATGCTTGACACCCTGGGCGGCGCGCGCCTGCGCATCCGCTACGACCGCGAGCACCGCACGGCCGAGGCTTTCGACTCGGACGGGCGCCTACTTAGTAGCATCACGGCATTCTGGTTCGCGTGGGTCGCTTTCCATCCTGCCACCGAGGTGCTCCGTACACCATGAAGCCAAGCCGGAATGCGCCAATCCAATGTTGCCTGACACATCCCTCGCGGTGTTCATGACTGCCCTGATGTGCGCCGGGCTGGTGGGATTTGCCGCACGCCGGGCCAGTCTTTGCAACGTAAGTGCCGTTGCAGAACTCATTGACAACGGCTCGGCCCGGATGCTCGACAGCCCGGGCCTTGTTAGGCGGATGGCAGTTCGGTGTCGGCGCCACGATCAATTGCGGGTGTTCCCTATCGACTTTGCACCGACTCGCCGATGGCGAGATCGACATGCTGGCCACCCTGGCCGGGTTCTCCGCCGGTGTGAATTTGTCGGCAGCCTGGGGCGGTCCCACGCATTGGGTAACGCTCGCCACCCCTTGGACCGGTTGGCCGGTGCTCGCACCTTGGCTGTTTGCCGTCCTGGTCCTATGGGCTCTGGATCAGATAGGGGTGCTTTGGCGACTCGCCCGCAGCTCGCCGACGGCACCCGTTCGTCAGCGTCTATTGTCTCCTCGGTACCATCTGACAGCGTCGGCGGCACTCCTGGCGCTGGCTGGCGGATTCCTATACTTGACTCAGAGCGCCTGGTTGAACTCCATCCACCTGCGAAGGGGCCTGCTGTATGCCTGGACCGCAAGCACGGCACTTTAGCCCGGCCACGCAATGCTCGTCGTTGCTATGATCCTTGGCATGGGCGCCTCGTCGGCACAGCGTGGCTCGGTCGTCTCGCGCTGTCCACGAGGCATCGGTATCGCCCTGCGTCATGCAGGCGGCGGCTTGCTGATTGAGACCGGTGCGGCACTGGTGCCGGGCGGCATTGACACGCTGCTACTCAATGCATTGCCCAACCTGGCACGCAGGCAGCTACGGTTTACCTGGCCATGCTGTTTGGCATAGCGACCGTGCTGTGGCTCACGCGGGCCACCGGCAATCGCATCTCGAGCGTCACGCTTGCTCAATCCCAATGGCGCTCGGTTCCCTATCAAGTATCGGAGATCCAAGATGACCCAGATCGCAGGTAGTCACACGATCATCAATGCAGCGCCGCAGGAGGCGAGCACGTCGGTCCGCTCCCTAGCGCTCTTTCCCGAGCTCATCGATCGGAGGATAGCCCAGTGAACCGATACGTCGAAATGCCCACGAGCTTAGAGACGCAATTACCTGCACTGCGCGCCCGGCTGATCAGGCACGCCCGCTATTCGTTGCACGACGACAGCCTGGCGGAGGATCTCGTCCAAGACACGCTGATTGCTATCATGGAACAGCACACGAGCCGCCGAGGCGAGTCGTCGCTGCTGACCTGGGCCACCGCCATTCTAAGGCACAAGGTCGCGGACTGGTACCGCTCCCCCGCGCGCAAGCGCATGACATATGTCGGGTCCGAAAGTGACACCGGCGGCGACAAGATCAATGCCTTGTACGACGCCGATGGCAATTACGCCGAGCCGGTTCCAGCCTGGCAGCAGCCTGAGAACCGCTTCGAACAACAGCAAATGATGTCCGTTCTGGAACGCTGTGTCGGTTGTCTTCCTAGACAGACGGGACGCGTGTTCATGATGCGCCAGTGGCTCGGATTCGAGACCGCCGAGATATGCCAGCGCCTGGACGTCAGTGCGGAGAATTGCCGCACCATCCTGCACCGCGCGCGAATGTCCCTGCGCGAATGCATGCAGCGCGACTGGATCGGCACGGAGGAAAGAACATGAACTGGATGTACTCCTGTAAGAGGGTTGCCGAGCTTTTGTCGCAACGACTCGACGAGCCTCTTCGGCTGATCGACGAAGTGCGATTGCGCCTGCATCTGTCGATGTGCGGCAACTGCAGTAACGTGGCCGAGCAAATCGACGCCGTGCACACGGCCAGCAACGAACTGTTCTCGACGGACTTCGATTTCGACGATTCCGACCCGACCGGGCCGCCGCGCTGACTTGATCTGAGCACGACTCATGCGATCAGCAGAGGATGAGACATCCGCTGTCTTTCTGGCAACGCGATGGCTGTCGAATTCCTATGCAAGAGTTTTGTCACGTTTTCTGGTTGGCCTGCGACCAAGTGTATGTCAGGACTGCATACCGCAGGCTTGACACGGGCCAGGGGCCCGAACACTCAACCAAGGAAACATCATGAAAAAGCTCATCATCGCCACCGCTCTTACGCTCACCACGCTCACCTCCTTCGCGCAGGAGGTCTATCCAGAGGCCGAGTCCGGCAGCACCGTCTCGAACCGCACCCGTGCCGACGTGCGCGGCGAACTGCATGCCGCATTCGCGAACGGATGGCTGCCCGCTTCGGGCGAAGCCGGCTATCCAGTCCAACCGGCCATGAGATCG
>JBGSTN010000776.1:0-10000 GCA_041736455.1 Burkholderiaceae bacterium
CCCCCGGCACCAGGCGATGTCGCGGAGCCGGCGCGATCGTCCTGGTCGCCTGGCCCCGAAACCTCGCTCTGGCCGAGAGGCGTCGCGCTGTCGTCCGAACCACAGGCAACCAACATCAGGGCCATTGCGCACGCCATCGCGCGGCGCCATCGAATGTCAGCCATGAACGTATTCCAGGAGAGCGTCGATGAAGATCCTCATGATCGACAACTATGACTCATTTACCTATAACCTCGTCCAGTACCTGGAAGAACTCGGTGCCGACGTCCAGACGGTACGTAACGACGCCGTCGAGCTCGCCGACCTCGAGTCGATGCATGTCGATGGCCTGGTCGTTTCGCCCGGCCCGTGTACGCCGCTGGAAGCCGGCGTTTCCATGGCTGCCATCGCGCACTTCGCCGGCCGTGTGCCGATACTGGGCGTCTGCCTGGGCCATCAGGCCATCGGCATGGTCTACGGCGCGCAACTGGTGCGTGCACGGCGAGTGATGCATGGCAAGACCGACCCGATCCGCCATCACGGCGAGGGCATGTTCTCCGGGCTCCCCGATCCGCTCACCGTGGTTCGTTACCATTCGCTGGCGCTGGTCGATCTGCCCGCCACGCTCGTCGCCACCGCGGTCAGCGACGATGGCGAAATCATGGGGGTCAGGCACAGAGAACTCGATATCGAAGGGGTCCAGTTCCACCCGGAATCGATTGCCAGCGAGGCAGGTCATCAGATGCTGGCCACTTTCCTTGCGCGCACCGGCATCGTGGCCGGTACGCAGATCGCATAACGCCTTTTTCTTTCCACGAACGGCCGACCGAGGAGCGGAATCATGCCGATCACCCCACAGGCAGCGTTGCAACGCTGCATCGAGCATCGCGAGATCTTTCCCGATGAAATGGAGTCACTGATGCGCATGATCATGCGCGGCGAAATGACACCGGTCATGAGCGCCGCGCTGGTCACGGCGTTGCGGGTCAAGAAGGAAACGATCGGTGAGATCACGGCGGCGGCCCGAGTCATGCGCGAGTTCGCCCAGCGGGTCGAGGTGGACGGTGGACCGCATTTCATCGACATCGTCGGCACGGGAGGCGACGGGTCGCATACCTTCAACATTTCCACGGCATCGATGTTCGTCGCGGCAGCCGCAGGCGCGCGCGTCGCCAAGCACGGCAATCGCAGCGTGTCATCGAGTTCCGGCAGTGCCGACGTGCTCGAGCAACTGGGTGCCAACATCATGTTGCAGCCGGAGCAGGTCGCATCCTGCATCGAGGAGACCGGACTGGGTTTCATGTTCGCGCCCAGTCATCATCCGGCCATGAAGAACGTCGGGCCGGTTCGCAAGGAACTCGGCGTGAGAACCATCTTCAACATTCTCGGGCCGTTGACCAATCCGGCGGATGCGCCCAACATCCTGCTCGGCGTGTTCCACCCCGACCTGGTCGGCATCCACGTGCGGGCCCTACAGCAACTGGGCGCGAAACGTGCGATGGTGGTCTGGGGAAAGGACGGCATGGACGAGATATCGCTGGGGGCGAGCACCATGGTCGGTGAACTGCGCGACGGCAAGGTCAGCGAATACGAGATCCATCCCGAAGACTTCGGACTCGCCATGCAGAGTCACCGTCAGCTCGTCGTGGGCAACGCCGGTGAATCCCGCACGATGCTGCTCGACGCGCTGGGCGGACGCAACGATACCGCTCGCGATATCGTCATTCTGAACGCAGGCGCCGCACTGTACGTCTGCGGCCTCGCCGACGACGTACCGGCCGGCATCACGCTGGCACGTGAAGCGATCGGCAGCGGCGCCGCGTCCCGCAAGCTCGACACCTTCGTGTCCTTCACCCGGGGCCTGGCGGAATGAACACGCCCGATGCGAGTCATCCGGCCGGGCGCAGTGACGTTCTCGAGCGAATACTCGCCGTGAAGCGGGACGAAATCAGTGTCGGTCGGTTGCGCGTCAGCGAGAACGAAATGATCGCGGGCGCGCGCGCGTCTCTCCTCGATGACTCGATGCGACCACGTGGTTTCGAGGCGGCGATGCGTCGCACGGTGGCCTCCGGTCGGGCGGCCGTCATTGCCGAAGTGAAGAAAGCCAGCCCGAGCAAAGGTGTGCTGCGCGCGCAGTTCGAACCGGCGCAGATCGCGGAAAGTTATCAGCACGGGGGGGCAACGTGTCTGTCCGTGTTGACCGACGTGCAGTTCTTCCAGGGGCACGACGATTTTCTCGGCCAGGCGCGCCGCGCCTGTTCGCTGCCGGTTCTGCGCAAGGATTTCATCATCGATCCCTGGCAGGTCGCGCAGTCGCGAACGCTCGGTGCCGATGCGATCCTGTTGATTGCCGACGCGTTGTCGGTTGCGCAGATGATCGAACTCGAATCGATCGCCAGTGAATTGCAGATGGACGTCCTCGTCGAGGTTCATGATGCGAGGGAACTCGACGCTGCGTTGCAGCTTCGAACCGGCCTGTTGGGCATCAACAATCGCAACCTGCGCACTTTCGACGTCGATCTTGCGACGACGCTGGGGCTGCTCGATCGAATCCCCCAGGAGCGTCTCGTCGTCACCGAAAGCGGCATTCTGACGACGAGCGATGCGGCCAGGATGCGCGCCGCGGGCGTTCACGCATTTCTGGTGGGCGAGGCCTTCATGCGCGCCAGCGATCCGGGTGCTGCGCTCAGCGCCTTGTTCGCCTGACACAGCGAACCTGTCGACGGGGGCCTCGACGACGGGGGCCGACCACCGACCGGCGGCACTTTGTCGCGAATGCACCGGCCGCGAGCCCTTTATCCACCGATCACATCGTGCCGATGCTCATAACCTCGGCGCATGACCATGAATCCCGCGTCCCGGCAGCCTCGCTACCTTCATCACTTCAATCTGCGCTGCTCGCCCTTCCAGCTCGTCCCGGCGGTCGACTGCTTCTTCTCTGGTCGCAATCGTCGCGATCTCCTCGACGATCTCGCGAATGCCCTGGCGATGGGGGACCAACTCGTGTTGTTGTCCGGGCCGCTGGGGTCGGGCAAGACCACACTGGCTCGCATGCTGATCAGTCGTCTTGCCGGACGCTATCGCTTCATCCATATCGCCAACGCCCGCATCGACCTGGCCGGACTGCATGAGGCAGTGACTCGAACGCTGGGCCTGCCTTGCCTGGGACCAGGACCCGAGATGGTCGAGGCCGTCGGCCGGCGTGTGCTGGATCTTCGAGCCTCCGGGACGCCAGCGGTGCTGCTGGTCGATGACGCCCAGGACATGCATGCCGAAGCGCTTCATGAAATCGGGTGCCTCGCTCGAACGGAACGCGAATTTGCACCGCAGCTTCAGGTCGTGCTGACCGGTACCGAAGATCTCGACATTGCTCTGGCGAAGCCGGAGATGCGAGCGCTGCGAGACCAGATCGTCCAGCGCCTCGAGGTGTCGGCGCTCGACGAACGCGAGTCACTCGAATACCTGGCCTTCCGGATCCGTAACGCGGGCGGCTCCGTGCAGATCGTTGCGCCGGATGCGCTCGAGTTGATGGCAAGTAGTGCCCACGGTCTGGTACGGCAGATGAATGTCCTGGCCGATCAGGCGTTCGAGGCTGCATGTTGCGAACATGCGCCGCAGGTCCTGATCCGGCACGTCTATGCGGCGTTGGCCACTGTGGCATTCGAGTTCGAACGGTATCCGGTACGGCGATCCTTGCGCCAATCGGTGAAGGCCTGGAATGCCGGGCGCTTGCCTGCCGCGGAGCGTGTCCACTGAGCGCGTGCTCGCGGTAGCATCGAGCGGGCAGGGTTCTACCTCGCATCGCGGCAACGCACCGACGCTCGGGTCGAACGCGCAGAGTCCCGAAGCGTCGAATGACCGCGCTTTCGTCGTCTCAGGACGTGCACGAAGCCTAGGCGCTTGTCGCGCCAGCAATCGATAGTGTCGCCTGCGATTCGACCGGTGCGGCAATCTGCAGGCTGCGAGTTCCAAGGACGTCGCCACGAAAGAAGTGCAGCGTGACCGTGTCGCCGATGCGGTGTCGCGCCAGCACGGCCTGCAGATCCTTTTCCCGCTCGACGCGAATGCCGTCACAGGCAACGATCACGTCACCGCCGGAAAGGCCGGCCCGATGTGCCGGTTCATCGTTATGGACTGTCGCGACACGGCATCCATTGCCCGTGTCGGTCAATTTGAACCCAAGCATCGCACCGGGTCCGGTTGCCGCTTCGAACCTCAGCGATATGCCGAGCTCCTCGAACAGATCGACCAGTGGCAGGTCTACCGTGCCATGTACCCAGGCATCGATCTGCCGGCGCAGGTCGATGCCGGTCGCTTCGCGAATCAGCGCCGGCATGCCGCCCTCCGGTACACCGGTACCGTCGCGGTCGAAATGCTTTCCATGACGGTCCCACATCAGGCGCATCACGTCGTCGAGGCTTCGCGCGTGCCCGCTGCCCGATCGAATCGTCAGATCGATCGCGAGGGCAACCAGGGACCCTTTCGCGTAATAGCTGACGATGGCATTGGCCGCATTTTCATCCTGCCTGTAGTACTTGGTCCACGCGTCGAAGCTGGACTCGGCGACGCTCTGAAGCCTGCGACCGCTGCCACGCTGCACGGCGCTGATCACGCGCGCCAGTCCCTTGAGATAGTCGGTCAAGGTGATCACGCCGCTGCGTACCAGCATCAGATCATCGTAGTACGACGTGAAGCCTTCGAACACCCAGAGCAGACGGCTATGGCTTTCCGACTTCAACTGGTATGGCGAGAACACGGCGGGCTTGATCCGCTTGACATGCCAGGTGTGGAAATACTCGTGGCTGCAGAGTCCGAGGAAGGTGCGATATTCGTCGGGCTGGCCCACCATGCCTGGCCATGGCAGGTCGGTGCGCGAGCAGATCAGTGCGGTGCTCGAGCGGTGCTCGAGTCCGCCATATCCCTGGCCGACCGCATACGTCAGAAACAGATAACGATCGAACGGCGCTCTGCCCGACCGCGGCTCGAAAAACCGAATCTGCGCTTCGCAGACCGGCTTCAGGTCCGCAACCAGGCGCGCCATGTCGGTGTCGGCTGCCCCCGAGACGACGATCTCGTGGCGCGCCCCGCCGACCGTGAAGCCTTCGGTCAGGAACTCGCCCATTTCGACCGGGTGGTCGATGAGTTCGTCGTAGTCAGCCGCCTGGTACGACCCGAAACCCCAGGTCTGTGCGCCGGCGGTCGGCAACGTGGTTGCAACCCGCCAGTTCCGGCCCGATCGACCGGTGGGGCGCTCGATCTGAACCCCTACCGCGGTGTCCGTCTGCCCGTCCACTGCCAGGAAGACGCTGGTGCCGTTGAAGAAACCGTGCGTCTCGTCGAGGTGCGCTCCCCGCACCGAAAGGTCCCACGCGTAGATCCGATAGACGAGGCGCAGCGGGCCGGCGCATGGCATCGCGCGCCAGGTCTGCTTGTCGACCTTGGTCAACGCGACCGGTTGACGACCATGGCTTGCATCGATCCGGACGATATGGCGTGCGAAGTCGCGAATCATGTAGCTGCCCGGAATCCATGCAGGCAGCATGAAAACCTGGCCGTCCGGATCAGGGCGCGCGACCGTGAGCTCGACTTCGAAATAGTGCCCTGCGGGGTCGACCGGAACGATCCGGTAATTGATCGGCCTGGCATTGCGAACGGCGCGTACGACTCTGGCGGGCATCAACGATCATTCCAGAAATTGTTGGACAAGGACGAAGCATCGGGCGGGTCGTGGGAATGCGCCGCGGTTGCAGCTTGTGACGACAGGTCGGCTGGTGTGTCGATATCACGGAGCACGGCAGCATCATTGCATTCGAGAAGACGATGTGCAGACGCCCGCAGCACGCTCCCCGCTCCCGAATCGCCCGATAGCGTTGCCAGCGCGACCAGGTAACGGTTCGGGAAGCCCACCGGGTTGCCGCGCACGCCATTGTGAGCCGCCGCCACGACCACATCGTTCGCGACGACCGCCTCGGCGACTGCCGAGTAGGTCGACGAACGGATGAAGGGCATGTCCGCGAGGCAGATCAAAGCAGCAGGAGCCGGCTCGTCGCCTTCGATCAATCGGGCAGCGGCCGCGGCGAGCGAATGTCCCATGCCGTGCTGCGCCATCGCACTGCCCGTCACCTCGCAGCCGAGTGCCTCGAGTCGCCTGCGCAACTCGGATTGTTCTGGCCGGATGACCGCCAGAACCGGTATCTGCGCGGCGAGAATGTTCCCGGCGGTCGTCTCGACGACCGTCTTGTCGACGAGCGGCGACAGCAGTTTGTTGGTCTTGCCGCTGGCATCGAACCGCCGGCCATGACCAGCGGCGAGCAGGATCGCCACGACGTCCGGCGTCACGCCGACAGGATCAGGCGTTGACATCCACGACGAGGCGACCACGCACCTTTCCTTTCAGGATTTCGCGCGCCTTGTCGATGCTTTCGGCGAGGCCTATCCGAGTCGTCATGGCTGCCAGCTTGTCGGCGGGCAACTCGCGTGAGAGGCCGGACCATACGGCGAGACGATCTTCTCGCGGACACAGGACGGAATCGACGCCGATCAGACGGACGCCGCGCAGGATGAATGGTGCGACCGTTGCTGGAAAGTCCATGCCCTGGGCGAGACCACACGCCACCACCGTTCCACGATAGCGAGTCTGCGCGCACGCATTCACCAGCGTGTAGGAGCCGACGGAGTCCACGACGCCCGCCCATCGCTCCTTCTGCAGCGGCTTGCCAGGGCCCCCGAGACTCGACCTGTCGATCATCTCGCGGGCACCCAGTCCGGCCAGATACTCGGCCAGTTCAGCACGTCCCGACGAGGCAACGACGTTGTAACCCCGTCCGGCCAGAAGCGCGATGGCGACGCTGCCCACGCCGCCTCCCGCGCCCGTGACGAGAATTTCGCCGTCGCCGGGCACCACGCCCTGGCGCTCGAGCATCATCACGCAGAGCATGGCCGTGTATCCGGCGGTGCCGATCGCCATCGCGTGTTCCGTCGACAGATTGACGGGCAACGGAATCAACCATTCGCTGCGCAGTTTCGCACGTTGCGCCAGACCGCCCCAATGGGTTTCGCCGACTCCCCAACCGTTGAGCACGACGCGGTCGCCAGGTTTGAACGCATCGCTTTCGCACGACCGCACCGTTCCGGCCAGGTCGATCCCGGGAACCATTGGCCAGCGGCGCACCACGGGCGCGCCGTTGGCAATGGCCAGGCCGTCCTTGTAGTTGATCGTCGAGAACTCGACGTCGATCAGCGTGTCGCCGTCACCGGCGAATTCCGCCAACGCCGAATCATCCAGTTCGCGAACCGCCGAATGCACCTTGCCGTCCTGCTGCTCGAGATAGATTGCCTTGAACATTGATACTCCGTTCTGATTTTGTTGGTGCGTTCTGGAATCGCGTCACGCCTGGCAAGCTCGGATCAAAGGTGGCGCTTGTCCACCACGCGAATGGCTTTGCCCATCGATCGGTCCAGCGTTCCGACTGCTTCGATCCGGATATCCGCCGAGATACCGATCATTCGCTTGATCGCACTACGCAGGGACTGACCGCACGGATGCGCCGATGAAACGTCGTGCTCGGGCTTGCATTCCACTCGAACCAGCAACTGATCGAGCGGACCCTCCCGGGTGATTTCACAAACGTAGTGAGGTGCCAGCGTCGCCTGTTTCAGGATCAGTTCTTCGATCTGCGACGGAAAGACGTTGACACCACGGATGATCATCATGTCGTCGCTGCGCCCCGTGATCTTCTGCATTCGCCGCATGGTACGCGCCGACCCCGGCAGAAGGCGTGTGAGATCACGCGTCCGGTAACGAATGATCGGCAGCGCCTCCTTCGTGAGCGACGTGAAGACCAGTTCGCCGAACTCGCCATCGGGCAGAACCTTGCCGGTATCCCGGTCGATGACTTCCGGATAGAAGTGATCCTCCCAGATCGTCGGACCGTCCTTGGTCTCGATACACTCGTTCGCAACGCCCGGTCCCATCACTTCCGACAGGCCGTAGATATCGACCGCATCGATATTCAACCGGCTTTCGATCTCGGTGCGCATCCGGTCCGTCCACGGTTCGGCACCGAAGACGCCGACTCGCAGGCTGGTGCTGCGCGGATCGATTCCCATGCGTTCGAACTGATCAGCAATCGCCAGCATGTAGCTCGGCGTGACCGTGATCATCGTCGGCTTCAAGTCCTGGATCAGCATGATCTGCCGCTCGGTCTGTCCGCCGCCGAATGGTACGACCGTCAGCCCGAGTTTCTCGGCACCGTAGTGCGCACCGAGGCCGCCCGTGAACAGGCCGTAGCCATAGCTGTTGTGCAGGATATCACCGGGTCGAGCGCCGGCAGCCTTCAGGGAACGCGCGACCAGTTGCGCCCAGGTATCGATATCGCGTGACGTGTAGCCGACCACGGTCGGCTTGCCCGTCGTTCCGCTCGACGCATGGATACGGACGACCTTCTCGCGCGGCACTGCGAAGAGGCCGAATGGGTAGTTGTCCCGCAGATCGTTCTTCACCGTGAAAGGAAAACGTGCCAGATCGTCGATCGACTTCAGGGTTTCCGGCCTGACCCCGGCATCGTCGAACGATTTGCGATAGAACGGGACGTTCTCGTAGGCATGGTCGAGCGTCGCACGCAGGCGTTCGAATTGCAGTGACCGCAATTCGTCGATGCTGGCCGTCTCGATCGGCTCGAGAGGGAATCCGCCTGCCGATGTCTTCGTGGTCACTTCCGTCTCCGTTGGCGCTTGCATTGCCGGCATGGCCGGTGAATCGAACGCTGCAGCGGCAAATGCAGCGACGAACTGGCTGGGGGTTCCGTCCGTTTCTGCGGACCAGGTCAGTCCGATTCTACGAGTTGACCGGCGATCGTCGCGGACTTGCCGCGAAAAACGGCGATCAACTCGTTACGCTGGTTCGTGACGCGGATGTCGTAGATGCCGCTGCGTCCGGCACGATGGACCTCGGTCGCTATCGCCGTCAGCAGATCGCCTTCGCGTGCTGCGGCCAGAAAATGGACCTCGGCGCTGGCCGCGACGCAGCGCTGATTCCGGCTGTTGCATGAGAAGGCGAAGGCGCTGTCGGCCAGCAGGAACTGGTACCCACCATGGCATATTCCGTGGCCATTGGTCATGTCGGCGCGCACCGGCATCTCGAGGTGAGCCTGCCCGGCGTGTACGCTGACGAGGCGCATGCCGAGCCCCCGGGATGCGGAGTCTTCGGCCCACATTGCCCGGGCTGTCCTTTCCGCGAGCCGGTCGGCAGGGTCGTTCGAGTCGTTGAGTCGATCTGGCAATACATCGTCCGACATCCTTGGCGCTCCTTCCTCGTGCAATCTTGTCGCTAGGCGATCGGTCATTATCGGCCCGCAACGGACGACATGCGCCAACAGGCGCGGAATCGGCATCTCGGACAAGTGGAGACGGTTTGTCGAAGACCGCGCAGTCGTCATTCGCCGGCGCTTTCGGGCGCAAGATGCTCCCAGTGCCCAGTGCCCAGTGCCCAGTGCAGCAGTGCCCAGTGCAGCCGTGCAGCGAGTACGTCCCTGAGCAGCCATGGCGCGGCCGTCGGCGCCGGCGCGGCGCGGGCCCTCCCGATGAAACCGATTCACAGTCTTGCCTTGCTCCCGCGAGAGGTAGCCAGCGCGGGGCGCGGCTATCGTCGGCCGTCTCGCGAGATCGATCCGAAATGCAGGATCGGGGCGCAACCGGGGCATTGTCGGGCCCCCACTTGGGCGGCCAGCGAACGATTGATAAAAAATTCGGCGTCCGACTTGGAGCGGTCACGAATCCCGAGTAAGATCACGCCCTCGGCATGACGGGTACCAGCGGTGCAGTCAGGGTCCGAAAGAAGTGGCAGAGAGTTGCAGTTGTAGTTGGGTGCTGTCAGGTCCATACCCGGCCCTCGACCGGAAAGTAAACCGGATCGGGGCAGCAGGACGGTGAAGACAGCGGTGATGAGCAGAAGGTACGGCTTCGTAGGTTCGAAGATGCCGCCTCTTGGTCACCTGGTCGGGCGGGCAACAGCAGCCGAACC
>JBGSTN010000778.1:0-3637 GCA_041736455.1 Burkholderiaceae bacterium
TGCTGCCCAGTTGATGGCCCGGCAGGCTCGCCAGCGCACCCTGCATCGCGCCGATGGGGGTTCGTGCCGCCGAAACGATCACAACACGGTCGGACATTTCCGGTCTCCGATTTTCGATGAGCCGCAAAGGCTATGTCACGCGCCGGGGGAATGCAAATCGCCGGCCTTGGCGCGACGAGCCAGCGTCGCACTGAAGCGCAGCTCTTCGGGATACGGAAACACGTCGACCAATTCGCCCGCCCGGATTCGCTTCTGCTTGTCGAGCCAGAATTCGGGCGACAACAGGTCGGCATGGTATTTCATGAACGGGGATCGCACATGCGGAGAGCCGAGCAGAAACGTGCCGAACTCCTCCGGAAAGACGTCGTTCGGCGCCACCGGATACCAGGGTTCGCTCGCCATTTCGTCTTCCGGGGTGCGCGGTTCCGGTACACGGCGAAAATTGCAGTCGGTCAGGTAGGCGACCTCGTCGTAGTCATAGAACACGACCCGGCCCTGGCGGGTCATGCCGAAGTTCTTGTACAGCATGTCGCCAGGAAAGATGTTTGCGGCCACCATGTCCTTGATCGCCTGGCCGTACTCGCGCAGCGCGTGGGTACGCTCCTCGTCATCGGCTTCTTCGATGTAGAGGTTCAGCGGGATCATGCGTCGCTCGATGTAGCAGTGGCGGATGATGAGATTGTCGCCATCGTTCTCCAGCAATGACGGCGCGGTGCGATGCAGTTCGTCGATGAGCTCGGGCGACATGCGCGAACGCGGAAAACTCACGTTCGAGTACTCCCATGTATCGGCCATGCGCCCGACACGATCGTGGAACTTGACGAGCTGATACTGCTTCTTGATGAACTCCCGCGAGACGTCCTTGCCCCGGACGTCCTTGATGTACTTGAACACATAGGGGAAGGACGGCAGCGTGAACACGCCCATCACCAGCCCCTTGATGCCCGGCGCATTGACGAACTGGTCGTAGGAATGGCTCAGATGGTGGAGCAGATCGCGATAGAACAATGTCTTGCCCTGCTTCTGCAGGCCGAGCATCGTGTAGATCTCGGACTCGGGCTTGTTGGGCATCAATGTGCGCAGGAACTGCACGAACGCGGACGGCACTTCCATGTCGACCATGAAATAGGCGCGCGAGAAATTGAACAGCGCTTCGATACGCTCGGTACCGAGCAATGCGGCATCGAGCGTGACACGACCGCGTTCGTCGCGCAGGATCGGTATCGAGAATGGCATGATCTCGCCGTCGTTGATCATCCGACCGATCAGGTAGGCGGCCTTGTTGCGGAAGAAGAGATTGTTGAGGACGTGGATCTGGCAATCGCTCGCCTGGCGGAAATCGCTGCCGATCCAGCGCGTCGCGGCCTCGACCACATAGCCGATGTCGCGCTCGATGTCCTGCCAGGGACAGGCAAGCCCGAGATCGATCACCATGTCGCGCAGGGTATCGTGCCAGGACGAGGCAGCCGGGTAGTAGCAGCGGTACGACGGCGGTTTGGCATCGAGATAGTCGGTTGCCACCGCAGGACGCACGAAGATGAAATCGTTGTTGAAATAGGTGCGATGCAGGATCTGGCAGCAGACCGAGTTGAAGAATGTCTCCGCCAGCGCAGGCTGGTGCGAGCGCTCGAGGAGGCCGACATAATGGCGCTTGACGCGCTGCCAGATCGGATAGCTCAAGGCCTCCGCGTCGAATTCCGAAGCGAGCCGCGAAACCGCTTCGCGCACGCGTTGATCGTAGAACGAGATGCGTTCACTGGCCAGCCGTCGTATCGCGTGGAAGTCGCCCGCTTCGAAACGCGCCTTGCCGAGCTGGGCGTGATAGCGAAAGCGGCTGTAGTGGCGCCGGAACCCGTCGAGGATGGTTTCGGCAATCGCCATGGCGATCTGCGAGTCGCGTGCGGCGAGGCGCGTCGCGATGGTCGATGCCGGCACGGAATTCGGGTCGGCCCCGTCCTGCACCTGGCTGCGGGGATGCACCGTCGATTCCTGTGTGGCGAAAGTCGGCGACGCATTCGTCGCCGCTGCGGACTGGGTCATGTTTCGGCTTCTCGAGTCGACAACGGGCCTCATTTTGCACCGACAATCCGGACTGATTTCAGGTATAAACACGTTGGATAGTTAAAAGTGGCATTTGCCCTGGCAACCCGTGTCGAACAACCTTGCTTCGAATCGCCGGCGTTCGACGAATCGATGGTTGTGTGTCGGTCGTCTGCTGGTTGTCAGCCGGTTGTAAGTCGACTGATCATCGACATGCCGGTTGCCTTCGAGACGGTTTCATCGAGCCAAGGCGCCAAATCAGAGAGCCCATCATGAAGCAGACTGTCGAGTCCGTCGACTTCACCATCCGTCCCGCCGAGACGAGAGACACCCCGATGCTCGTGGAAATGGTCGAAAGAATCGGCCGCAATTATCCGAACGGTTACAACCGCGGCTGGATCGGTTCGGCCGACGGCCTCGCGTATGTGCGCTATCACATCGAAAAGGGCTGGGTGGCGGTGGCCGAACGCGGTGACGCATTGATCGGTCACTGCGCATGGTCGGTCAAGCAGGGCCAGCCCCATCAGGCGTATGTCCGCTTCGCCGAACTCCAGACACTCTTCGTGCGGCCTGAGGTCCGTGGCAACGGAGCCGCCGAAGCGCTGATCACGGCATTCAACAACTATTGCGAAACGTCGGCACTCAGCGTGCAGATGGTGCACGCGGTTCCCGACCCGAAAGTGATCGCAGTCTTCGAGAAGATGGGATTTCTCGAAGAACGCCGGCTGATGGTCCGCAAGGCACGCGACTGACCTCGCGCGGGCATCCTCGCAACGCTGGCGGCGGGCGATCCCCTTGTCTCACACGGTCGGCGTGCGGTTCTCGAATCGGAACCGGCACGGGCTGCTCAGCCGTCCCGATTGCCCCGGCCACTGCCGGCGCGCGCCTGGTCGTCGTATCGCTGCAGCAGTTCGCGAGCCCGCGACATGTGGCTTTCGATCTCGGCCAACGTGATGTCGAGGTCTTCGCGTTGTCCCGCGAGCGATTGGTGGTGCTTGCTCAACACCTCGATGAATCGCTCGAGTTGCACGCGTGAATCGGACGGCGTCTCGTACATGTCGACGAGCTCCCGGATCTGTGCGAGACTCAGACCGAGGCGTTTGGCGCGCAGCGTCAACCTGAGCCGGATCCGATCACGCTGCGAATAGACACGATGTCGGCCAGCCGGGCCACTGCGGCCCGGCGCCAGAATGCCCTGATCCTCGTAGAAGCGGATCGAGCGCGGTGTGATGTCGAATTCGGCCGCCAGCTCGCCGATTGAAAACGAAGCCATGGCTTCATCTTGATGAGACGCGCGGGTTCCGTCAACCGATGACCTTGATTCGCGCCCGGTCAGTCCGGTTATTGACCCGACACGACGAAGCCGGTGCGACCGGCATCCGGACAGAGGCGGCGGCGTCAGGTCGCGTCACGCATCGACACTTGACGCCGTTCGGGGACCGACAAGGCCATCATCGCCTGGCCGACCCAGAACGGCGCCAGGATCCAAACGATCGAAAGCGAATCGCGCCAGTCCGATGGGTCCAGCGCGTTCAGTGCCGTCGACAAGAACAGCAAGCCGGCTCCGAGGGCGGCGCGCGGCGCCCTGCGCCCGGCG
>JBGSTN010000807.1:0-2617 GCA_041736455.1 Burkholderiaceae bacterium
CGGCGAAAGGCGCGCGAAACGCCGTCAGTTGCGCCGTGCAACCCAGAATGACGCACCGTCCGAGCCATAGCGCTCGGTGTGCGGCACACCGCGTTCGACGTTGAAGCGATCGCCGCGCGCCAGGTGCCGATCAGGCCCCCCGTCGATCGCCAGCCACATCTCGCCACGAATGACGAGCGCGTTCGCTTCGAACGGATGGCTGTGCCTGTCGACCACGACGCCAGGGTCCCAATGGCGTTCGAGCACCTCGTCGTAACCGCGCGCGAGCATCGTGCTTCGGAATTCGTCCAGTGTGGGCAGGTTGTCGGACATGCTGTCTCCCGAGCGTCCATTGCAGGATGGGATCATGCCACTGCGCAACCGGAACCCGGCAATGGTCACGGCATTCGCAGGGATGATCGCAACGGCCAGGCGCCGCAGTTCAGGCGCGGTGCCGGTCGTCGAGCGGACCGGGCCGCGTCAGGACTCGTCGTCCAGGGTCAATACCGGCGCGAAGCCGCCAAAGATCATTCGCTTGCCATCGAATGGCATCGGGAACTTCTCCATGTCGAAACGATCGTCGCTCTTCATCAGGTCTTCCATCCGGCTCATCGCCGAGTCGCGCGTCGCCTTGTCCGGCCATTCGATCCAGGAAAAGACGACGGTCTCGTCTTCCTTCGCCTGCACGGCCTTGCGGAAGTCGGTGACCTTTCCGTCAGGGACGTCATCGCCCCAGCATTCGAGGATGCGTATCGCACCCATCTCCATGAACATGGGATCCATCTGATTGGCGTGATCGATGAATTTCTGCTTGTTCGCTGTCGGTACTGCCAGCACGAAACCGTCGATGTAACTCATGGCTATTCTCCTGTTTGAGCTTTCTGATGGCGAGAGAAGGAAGCCTCGCGAGAGGCAGAGAAAGGTAACTTCGAGATCGGGACGGAATGGAGGACCGAAAGGGCGAGAAGATCAAGCGTGCAGCGCGGCCGTGACCTTCCAGCGCGGCCATGACCTGCGAACCCGCGTCCGCAGGCACCAGCGCTCCGGACTATGCGACCTGAAGTTGACGAACCGGTCGAACTTCGATGCTTCCGTATTTCGCCGGCGGAATGCCTGCGGCAAGCTGGATCGCCTCGTTCAGATCCCTGGCTTCCAGCAGATAGAAGCCCGCCAGCATTTCCCGGGTCTCCGCAAACGGACCATCGAACAGGGTCACCGCGCCGTTGCGCACGCGGACCGTCGTGGCGGTATTCGTCGGATACAGCGGCTCACCGGCGACAAGGCGATTGCCGGCGACGAGTTCCTGCACGTATTCCGCACAGACCTTGTCGTGGCAGGCATTCCAGTGTTCCGCGTCGAGGTAGACCAGGCACAGGTACTTCATCGATTGCTCCACGTCAGTTCTGCTTGAAGTCGATCGGCTCGCCGTTGACCGCCCAGCTCACGCCGAATCGATCGTTGACCATGCCGAACGTCTTCGACCAGAACGCCGGCGCAAGCGGCATCGTGATCGCGCCACCGTCGGCGAGCGCATGGAATATCCGGGTCGCCTCATCGACGGTGTCGTATTGCAGCGCCAGCATCACGCCCTTGATCCCTTCGAACGGCATGCCCGGCGGTGTGTCGCCGGCAAACAGCATCACGCCACCGGGCAGAACCAGGCAGGCGTGCATGATCCCGTCACCGCTCGGGGGTGGGCCGTCACCGCACCCTTCCCCCATGTCGGCCGTCGCCGGCATATCGGCGTAACTCATCATCGTTTCGATCTTTCCTTGCAGCGCCTTTTCATAGAATGCGAAAGCTTCCCTGGTCTTGCCGTCGAAGCTCAGATACGGGGTCAGTGTGGTCGGCATGCGATGCTCCTTGATGAAGGCCAATGGATCGATCCGTCTTTGTACGAACCAGTCGAACGGCCGCGACGGCTTTCGACAGGCCCGACACGATTTCCTCAGCGACTCACTTCTTCCAGCCGACGCAACAGGAATCGGCGTTCAGGTTCCTGACGGGCAAGAGCCACCGCGACACGATACTGAGTCCTGGCTTCCTCGAGGCGGTTCGCCCGCCGGTACAGGTCCGCCAGGGCTGCGGGGACCGCGTGGTAGCGAGGCAGCGCCGCGTGCAGTGGCGCAATCAATGCAAGGCCGGCCTCCGGGCCGTCGCGCATCGCCACGGCAACGGCTCGATTCAACGCGATCACCGGGCTCGGTTCGACACGCAACAGGGCGTCATAGAGACCGACGATCTGTGGCCAGTCGGTCGCTGCCGTACTGTCGGCTTCACCGTGCAGGGCCGCGATCGCCGCCTGAAGCGCGTAGGCGCCGAAACCCGGGCGTGACAGGGCGGCTTCGGCGAGCACACAACCTTCACGAATCGCATCGTGATTCCAGAGCGTGCGGTCCTGTTCTTCGAGGGGCACGAGCACGCCGTCACTCGTACTGCGCGCCGGACGACGCGCATCGTGCAGCAAGAGCAGCGCCAGCAACCCGGTGACTTCGGGATCGGTCAGCAACGATTGCAACAGACGCGCGAGTCGGATCGCCTCGTCGGCGAGTTCCGTCGCGTGGGCCGAATGTCCTTCGTTGAATATCAGGTAGACCACTCGCAGCACGCTCGCCAGGCGCGCGGGCCGATCGGCCGG
>JBGSTN010000417.1:0-1761 GCA_041736455.1 Burkholderiaceae bacterium
CCGCCGGACCACCGGGCCCAGTGATCGGCCGTCGAACGGATCAGACGGCGCTGGGGCCGGGCCGGCTGGGCGTTCCCGTGACGCGTGCGTGCAGATCGGCGAGTTCACGCACGATCGATTCGGTCCGCGCTTCCAGGGCCCGCAGACGATCGGAGATCTCGACGATCAAGCGGCTGCCGCCTGCATTGGCCACGTTGTGATCGCTGTAGTTCGCGCCCAGCGCCGCACCGGTATTCACATTGGGCGCGCGCGTGATCGACACCGCTTCGGAATTCATCTCCTGCAGCGTCTCGTCGAAGAACTTGCTCGACACGACTTCGGACTCGTTGAGATAGGTCGTCAACAGCAGCCGGTCGCACAGGGCGTTGATCTGGCGCGGAATGCCGCCGGAGATCTCGTGGATACGGCCGAGTACGTTGCTCGAAAAGCGCGGCGCGCCCTTCCAGCCCACTTTCTTGAGGCGATAGCCGATATAGCGCTTGGTCTCCGATGACGACAGCGGACCGAGGTGATAAGACGCCACGACACGTTGGCGGAACTGCGTCATGTCGGCGCGCTGCATGATGTCGCGCAACTCGGGTTGGCCGAGCAGCAGCGCCTGGATGACCGTCTTGGAGCCCACGTTGAAGTTCGTGAGCATGCGCAATTCCTCGAGCGCATCGAGCGTGAGATTCTGCGCCTCGTCGAGCAGCACCAGCGTGCGACGACCCGACTGGTAGGTGCGCCTGAGCTCGTCGCCGATGTGATTCAGCAGCGAGGCCTTGTCGTCGTATTCGGACTGGATGTCGAGTTCGCGCGCGAGCAGGCGCAGGAAATCGTCCGCATGAACCTGCGTGGAGGTGATCTCGACCGGACGCACCGCCTCGCGATCGAGCTGCTCGAGCAGGCCGCGCATCAGCGTGGTCTTGCCGGCCCCGATATCGCCGGTGACGAGTATGAAGCCTTCACCCTTGTGCAAGCCGTATTGCAGGTAGGCCCGCGCCCGCTGATGCCCGGCACTCGCGAAGAAGAAATCCGGATCGGGATTCAGCTGGAACGGCTTGCTGTCGAAGCCAAAATATTGTTCGTACATCGAAAGGCCCTCTGGGGCGGAGAATGTCTGGTCAGTCGGCGGACTCGTTACTGTAAAGCGGCAACGGCGACGTTTCGCGAAAATGTCGGTTGATCTAAAGGCGGATCACCGCTCATGCAGCCACCTTGTTCAACAGCAGCGAGACATGAGCGTGGCGTTCCAGCTGGGTCAGCGCCCTCGACAATGTCGACCGGTTCGTTTCATCGGCGGCGACCACCACGACCGCCTGTCCGGACAGCGTCGCGATCTGCATCGCCTCATTGTTCACCAGTAGTGGTGGTGCACAGATCACGACGATGTCGTCCGGATAAGCCCGCGAAAGCGCAAGCAGGAAAGTGTGCAACGCCGGCTGATCGATCCGCGCCCCTTGCGCTGCAACGCCCTCGGCCGACCCGATGCCGACCAGGCGCAGCGCCGCCACGCCGCTTTGAACGAGCACCTCGTCGAGCGCATGCACACGCCCGCCGAGCCAATCCGCCAGGCCCGCGCCGCGAGTGACACCGAGCTCGTTCAGCAGCGGCTTGCCGTGGTAATCGGCATCGATCCAGATGACCGGAACTTCCTGATCGACGGCAAGGCTCAACGCCAGATGCAGGCTGCAAAGACTGCGGCCTTCACCCGCCTGCGAGCTCGTGACGACCACCCGTCGTGCTGCGGGCGTCGGCGGCTCGCTGTTGGCGAGGATCTCG
>JBGSTN010000860.1:0-3123 GCA_041736455.1 Burkholderiaceae bacterium
CGGTGCCGGGAATTGACGGTTCGCGCCGACGCGCTCGGCTGGCTCGTCGAGCAGATGCAGCGTCACCGGACCGCGTTGACGCAACGACTGCAGGCGCCTTTGCAGGCCAGGATCGATCATTACATGCGTCGCCTGCTGCCCCACGCGCGGCTCGAGATCGACGTGAACCTGGTGCCATGCGCGTTGTTCCGGCATTCGTCGGCCGTGCCACCGATACTCGACGCCCCGTCGGAACTCGGCGGATCGCAAGCATCGGGCGCACCCGGCATCGTCGATGCATCGCCGGGCGCCACCGAACCGGTCGCCGACCAGAGCTACGGCACGCGCGAGCAACTCGCACTGCTGGCCCGGCTGGCTTATGCCGATCTGCTCGCGCAATCCGGCCGGCCGACATTGATCATCCTCGATGACGGTCTCGTCCATGCCGACGAAGACCGGTTGGAGGGCATGAAGCAGATGCTGTACGACGCTGCTACTCGACACCAGGTGCTGGTCTTCAGCTGTCACCCGCAGCGATGGGAAGGCCTCGGGGTGGCAGCACGCCCCATTCCAGCGCCTGTCTGGTCGCTGCATCACTGATCGGGACGAGGGGGACATGGCCGAACGGAACGAGGGGGACATGGCCGAACGGAACGAGGGCGCGATGACCGGAAGCGTCGCCATGGAGATGCTGGACATGACCGACCCGGCCAGCGCGGAGGTCTTGCGCCGCACTCAGGCGTGGGTCGATGTCTGGGTCATCGGCCTGAACCTGTGCCCCTTTGCCGCGCAACCTCGACGCAGTGGCCGTATTCGCTGGCGGGTCAGCGAGGCGACCACGGTCGATCGGTTGCTCGACGACCTGCGCGACGAATTGGCGCTGCTCGCCGGAACCGACGCCGCGACGCTCGAAACCACCGTGCTGATTCATCCGCAGGCACTGACCGACTTCGACCACTACAACCAGTGCCTCGATGCCGTCGACGGCACGCTGGTCGCGATGGACCTGGACGGCGTGATGCAGGTGGCCAGCTTTCACCCCGACTATCGATTCGGCGACGCGTCGGACGACGATCCGGCCAATGCCACCAATCGCTCGCCGTCGCCGATGTTGCACCTGCTGCGCGAGGCCAGCATCAGCAGGGTCCTCGAAGAGGGCGCCGATGGAGAGGCGATCATCGCGCGCAATCTGCGCGTGATGCGTGCGCTGTCGACCGAGCAGACGAACCGTCTGCACCGACGCGTCGATGGCGCCGAGTCGTCGGCGGGCGAGGTCGACGCGACACCCGACGAGCACCCCTGAATCGGTGCTGCATCAGGCGTCCAGTATCGCGAGTTCCTTGTAGACGCCGCAGCCCAGATAGAGGTCGTCGACCTTGGTGACGAAGGTCATCTTTTCCTGAACCTTGCCCGTGAGAGGATTGAGGATTTCGTATTCGACCCAGCCCGGCTCGAGCTCGGCCTGCGTGATGATCGCTTCGAGCAGGCGCTTGCTGTCCACTCCCTTGATGTCGTGCACGCTGGTGCCGACTTTCTCCGGCTTGCCGCCGAAGGCCCGGTAGACGCCCGCGCTGTCGAGCACGAAGACGTACATGTCCCGGTCATGGAAGGAATTGGCCGGATTCGTCAACGCATCGTTGAATTCCTGCGCACGCTTGGTCTTGCGCAAGTCGAGCGCGTGGTCGACGAGGTGCATCGCTTCTTCCGCCGTGCCTTGCTGGAGCTTGAACGTCGCCACGGCGCTGGCGAGATGCTCGGCACGGTGTTCGAGAAGATTGGCTTGTTGCACGGCCCTTTCGACCATCGCCGAGTTGCTCTGCGTGATCTGGTCCAGTTGCTGCACGGCGGCCGAGATTTCTGCGATGCCACTGCTCTGGTCGGCGCTCGCCAACGATATCGACGACATGTTCGTCGCCACGCCACGAATGCCTTCGACGATCTGCGTGATGCTGTCGCCTGCCGTGCGAATCTGGCCCACGCTCGTTTCGACCTGCTGAGCCGACGCCTCGATCAGTTGCCGGATCTCCCTGGAGGAAGCCGCCGATCGCTGCGCAAGGTTGCGCACTTCGGTGGCGACGACGGCGAATCCGCGTCCCTGTTCGCCGGCCCGGGCAGCCTCGACGGCGGCATTCAGCGCGAGGATATTGGTCTGGAAGGCGAGGCTGTCGATCACGCCGATGATGTCGCGCATCTGTTGCGCGCTGCCCTGGATCACGGCGACGGACTCGATCGCTTTGCCCATCGCCTGGGCACCGGCTTCGGCAACGTCGCGAACCTGGCCGGCCTGAACGTCCGAGTCGCTGGCGGCATGCGCGTTCTGCTGCACCGTGGCCGAGAGTTCCTGAACGCTGGCTGCCGTCTGCTCGACATTCGATGCCTGTTGTACCGTGCGCTCGGCGAGCTCGCGGTTGCCGCTCGCGAGGCTGCGTCCCGAATAGGCAACCAGCGCCGAATTGCTGCGGACTTCCGCGACCATGACGGACAGGTTCCGGTTCATCGTGCGGAACAGTTTGGCGAGCTCTGCCAGCTCGTCGGAACCCCGCACCGTCACGGTCGAACGCAGGTTGCCCGCAGCGGTCTCGCGCATCACTCCGATGACCTGGCAGAAGTCGATCACGAAACTGAAGTAGAACGAGAGCATCAGGTACGTGACGAGAATCGCACCGAGCGCAGCGACGGCATAGGTGATCAGTTGCAGTTGCCATGTATTGGCGGCGCGCGTCTGCAGCAGTTCGGTCAGGCGCTGCTGGACCCGAAGCTGGTAGTCGAACAACTGGTCGATCGAACGTGTGCCGGCCTCGAAATACGCGGCTGCCGAGAGGCTGCCAGGCGTCGATAGCGCGTCGCGTGCCGTCGTCAGGAAGGTTTGCGCGGCCTTCGCCGCGGTCTCCGCCTTCAGGTCGCCGTGACCGTATTTCTCGGCGAACTTCCTCAGGTGCATCAGGTCTTCGGACTTGCTTTCGGTCTGATGGATCAGCGCGTAGACCCGGGTCAGCCATTCGGCGTCCGGCGGCGAGCTGGCCAGGGCGCCTGCGCCGAGCCCGCGCGTCTGCGCCAGCAGTTCGACCCATCCGGGGACGTGCGTGACGAGCAGGTCCATCAGGAAATAGCTGCCGGCTTCCGGATCGAACAGCAGGTTCGAGC
>JBGSTN010000888.1:0-3767 GCA_041736455.1 Burkholderiaceae bacterium
CCTCGCTTACGCCGCTTCCGGCGCTGTGCTCGGCGTCGTCTTCTAAGACGAGCCGGCTCGATGAAAAAGACCTCCTAGCTTCGGCGGGGGGTCTTTTTCTTTAGGCCTCCAAATGGTGATCCGAGCATGAGTGCGAGCGCAGCGGCAGCGCCCAGACGTTGTGAGCCAGTGCCCCGGGCGAACGTGTGAATGCTTTTCATTGATCAGTCCCTGAATGATGAATCGTTGTTGTGAGTCATATGTCCGTGCTATCCAGAAAGTCGCCTTCCTTGATGCATTCCTCCGACAACACCACACGCAACTCGTCTGCTTTTACCTTGTCCACTTGCCCGAGTGAGAACCAGATTACGGCGAACGCGACCCCATCGACCAGACTCACGATATGTGTTTCGCGCTGTCGAAGGTACCGGAATCGACGACGAGTTGTGGCAAGCATGACCTTTTCGCATTCGTGCGAACGAGGCGGATGTGTACGCAGTCATTCCACCTTGCGGCGGGCAGCGGGCGGCGGGCGGCGGGGAACGCATCGTGTACCGCCGCTCATGCCATCGGTTCGAAAGCGAACTCTCGCGGGCGTGCATCAGCATCGTGCGACGCGCTGAGAAATGCGACCGGTCGATCCCATCTCTTCCCACCATGATCCAGGTGACTGAAGCGTCGAAGTACGAAAACGCGGTCATCGTCTTCTCGCCCGAACAGAATCGCAGCATTCGTCCGAAGATTCAATCCAGCAAGCAGGCCCGCTACGACGTGATACCGCTGCTGGCGAGCAGTATCGTCCGGCCATTCGTATCGTCCGGCCATTCTTATGCTGGCCGCACACGGCACCACGTCATCGTGCGTCGCTGAGCCCTACGTTCCGGTTCACTTGACAGACCCTCGGACGGCAATCGATGAAAGCCATTTCTTTAGCCACATCAAAGATTGAGAATCGAGTTCGATCCATTAAAGAATGCGGACAATCGCGCCAACCATGGAGTCTCACTTTCCATGGCCGAGCAACTCGATTGGGACGCTGCGTTGGTTTGGGTTGATGATCGGTTCGAGTATCGCGAATTCCGAATGATTGCATTGGTGCAGAAGACCGAGGCGCTCTACTACGTCGCATTTGTAGAACGAGACGAACTCAGGCGAATCACCAACTTTCGCCTGGTTACCCGTCGCGAGGTCAAGCGCCATGTCGAAAATTCCTGAGCGCCCGTCCATCAAGCCGCCCTCAGTCGCCGCCACGACTCACATGCGGAACGAGTTGGCAGCCGGTTCGCTACGCTCTCGACCTGCTCAGACGTGAGTGCAGACACGTCATTCGACTGCGCAAACAAGAAAATCATGGACGACTGAGATGCGATGAGCCACGCCGCCGGTGTCCTTCCTTGATCGTCCACGATCACGCTGAAACGGCGTCCACAATCGCACCGAAACAGGCGTCCACGATCGCTGAACCGTGCAGAACCGCAACCGGCAGGTCCCGCTTCACTACGCCGTGGGCAGGGCTCCGATATAACTGTCTGTCCGACCTAAGCTACAACCTCTGGGGCACGGAGAACCGAGGTGTCTCTCGTCCGTCAGGACGAAAGACACTTCGATCACGACGTCGCCGCAATACTAGGTGGTGTGCCAGTGGACAGCGTTCGCGGCAGAGTTGATGCAGACGCCGCAGGATTTCTGGCTTCGCATAAAAGCCGAAAATGCAGGGACTACGAGCTTCTACCCCAATTGGGTCATATGGTCCATCGTATGAAGACGAGTTTCTTGCGCATCACGAGGCAGTACTTTTCTGCGGTCGATAGGCCAGGCCGAAAAAGCGATTGCAGTCTCGAAGAATGGCCAGCAACTCCGATATCGAAAACGGAGTGGTGAGAATAAAACGGGCGGCATTTCCGGTTTGTCGATCCTGCTATCGTCGGCCGTCAAGCGAACAGGGCGGCTCAGTATTTGGGCCTTCAGTGAAATTCCACGGAGGGAGCTATGCGGACGGCCAGTCGTGTTGAACGGATATTCACGCGGACATCGATTGTCCGTTCAAACCACAGGTAGTCCGCACAAACGAGACTCATGCGGCCCTCCAGATTCCTACCTTTTTCCGTGGCAGGCCTGCTTTCAATTGCGGCGACGGCGCAAAGTCTTCCGCCCCCTTCTCGTACCGTGTACCGGTGCGAAGTCGACGGCAAGACTGTCTACACCGATTCCCCGTGCCTCGCGGCCAAGAAGATCGATGTTGAACCGACACGGGGAATGAACAGGCTTTCCGGGACCGAACGCATTGGTGCCGATGTGCGCGCAGAGCGCATGAATGAAGCAATGGCAGAAGCGTTGCGTCCAGTGCTCAACGAAACTCCCGAGCAACGGGCAAAGCGTCTTCACCGCGCCAAACTGGCATCTGCCTCGAAGCTGGAATGTGCGCGCCTTGATCGCGAACTGCCAGCGAGTGAAATCGAAGAAAGAGAAGCGGCCACAGCCGAGGAACGATCGTCGGCACAACAGCGTATTTATGACTTGCGTCTCCGGTTTCGTGACCTCAAGTGCTAGAGCGCGGCATAACCCCTCGCTCCAACGAGCGCTTGACGCGGCGGTGCGACCGCTGCGGCACGCTGCCCACATTCGGTCGACCGAGACTCGACATCAAACAATCATCCTGTCCCACGCCCCGTAGTGTTCCTCGCTGCGCTTGCCTCGGGGCAAACTGAGCCCAGCGATCGCCACACCTGCGACCACGTCGAGCCAGATCGCGGCACCACCACCGCCCTCGAGCAGGAACGGCGACGCCGCGATCCAGAGCCCGATCGGCACGTTCAGCCAGCGCACCGGCCGCACCACTTCCGCCATCGCCGTCACCGCGATCAGAATCACCAGGCAGCCGGCGATATGGTCGCTGAAGTAGAGCGAACCCTGCGCACCGGTCAGCACCGGCGACATCATCAGCAGCGCGCCGAGGGCCGCGCTGACAACCAGCGTCCAGGGAAAGGTGACGCCACCGACGACGAAGTCCATCAGCACCGAGCGCACCGGGCGGTCCAGGTCGGGCTCGGGCTGCTGGTCCTCCGACAGCGACGGCCCGCCCATCCAGAAGGTCCGCCAGAACGGCTCGCCGGCCCGCTTGGCTCGCCACAGGTACTGCGCGGACGCGAGCACCTCGTCGATCGAGTAAGGGATCAGCACGACCGTGACCACCGCCTGCGCGATGCACAGCGTGCACAGCGTGCCGATCCAGGGCGGCTGAATCATGATGAAGGTGACGCTGACCGCGCCGAGCGGGATGACCAGCATCCCGAACAGAAACACCATCCACGGCATCGTCCGCCAGCGGCGCCGGTCGCCGATCGCGCCGGCCAGGATGTCGAGCGCGTAGGCGAAAGCCCCCAGGCCCGCGTCGGCGATCGGAAAGCCCTTGGAGACCCACGACGTCACCACGGACTCGCTGCCGTTACCGGTGCTATCGTCAACCGGATCGAAGAACGGGTCCCAGAGACTTTCGACGTGTCCCATCTGGTAGGCCGTCAGGTATCGCGAGACGAACAGGCCGACGAACGCCAGCGTCACGATCGGAATGCGCTGCGTGTAGGTGGAGGGGGAATAGGTCCATCCCAGCGGACGGTCGTCATCGGCGGCCAGCGCGCGACGGCTCATGCCCGGTGTGGGCGGGACCAACACGGCGCAGGCGATGATCAGCATGCCGATCAACGTATCGGCGTGGTACGCGGCCGGGCTCGTCGTCCAGAAGACGAGCGGCGCAAACATCACCCAGAGGCCGACGGCGGCCGTGAGCC
>JBGSTN010000890.1:0-2321 GCA_041736455.1 Burkholderiaceae bacterium
TCTCGCTGTTGCAGTAAGCAGCATCGTCGAGCCGGAGCCGGGCGGGTAGACGTCCGGCCCCCGGCGAGGCGTAGCCGCCTCGTGACCGCCCCGCCGACTGGCTCCAGTCTGCGGGGCCGAAGTGCTTCCGTCGCAATTTGAGGGACTGAACGACCGCTTATCGGCCGACCGGCGTGGTGCGCATGCCTCTAGCATCTGCGTGTCAATCCCCGCCCCGGGACGGAGCCGAACATGCCGCAGGTCATCAACACCAACATGCCCGCGCTGAATGCCCAGCGCAATCTGAACACGACGAACATCACCATGGCCACCGCGATCCAGCGGCTGTCCACGGGCGTGCGCGTCAACAGCGCCAAGGACGATGCGGCCGGACTCGCGATCGCCGAGCGAATGAACTCGCAGCTGCGCGGCATGAACGTCGCGATCCGGAATGCCAGCGACGCAATCTCGATGGCCCAGGTCGCCGAAGGCGGCCTCGGCAAGGTCGGCGACATGGCGCAGCGCATGCGTGAGCTGGCCGTGCAATCGGCCAATGCCACCAACAGCGATCGCGACCGCCAGAGCCTGGACGAGGAGTTCCAGCAGCTCGGCGCCGAGGTCCAGCGTACGCTCAACATCACGAAGTTCAACGGTGCCCCCGTGCTCGCCGGCGACATCGACCTGCAGGTCTTCCAGGTCGGCGCGGGAACCAGCGACGACGACAAGATCTCGGTGGCCAGTGCCGATGTCGCCGGCATGACCGAGGTATCGGACGTGGTCGGCGGCAACGTCCTCACCGTCGACGATTCACTGCAGGCGATGTCGGACATCGACGCACTGGTCGACGTGATCAACACGCAGCGTGCCGTCTGGGGCGCCGCCCAGAACCGGTTCGAAGCGGTGATCTCGAACCTGCAGATCTCGTCCGAGAACCAGGCCGCCGCCCGCGGCCGCATCATGGATGCCGACTACGCACAGGAGACAGCATCGCTGACACGCGCGCAGATCCTGCAGCAGGCAGGCACGGCGATGCTCGCGCAGGCCAATCAGTTGCCGCAGTCGGTCCTGCAACTGTTGCAGGGTTGAACGCCCGACCATCGGTCGGGTGACCGGTGGTCGGCAGGTCTGGCGTGATCGGCGAATGAGATCGGCCAGCCGACCCGTGGCGGAAGTCCCGGGCAACGAACTGGCAGGCTAAAGTCGGGCAATTCGATACCGATAACCATCACATGTCTACCAGTCCCATCAGTGCGAGCGGTTCCATCGATGTCAGCGGCATCGTCGCGGCCCTCATGGAGGTCGAGAGTCAGCCACTGACCAAACTCGCGACCGCCGCCAAAGGCGTGCAGTCGACGATCTCCCAGGTCGGCAAGCTGCAGAGCGCACTCGACAGTTTCCGCACCGCAGCCAACGGCCTTTCCAGGGCCGATACCTGGCAGGTCGCCACGGCAACCACTTCGGACGAGACCGCCGTCGGCATCAAGGCGTCGACCGGGGCGATGAAGGGCAGCTATGCGGTCAAGGTCTCTCAGCTGGCCGCCAATCAGACGGTCGTCAGCAACCCGCTCGCCAGCCCGCTCAGCGTGATCGGCGGCGGCACGCTGACGATACAGATGGGCACCCAGGCCGAGGGCGGCGGTTTCACCGCCGACACCGAGCGTGAGGCATTGACGATCACGATCGCCGCCAACGCCACGCTGCAGGATGTGAGCAAGGCGATCAACCTGGCCAGTCCGGGCATCGGTGCATCGGTCGTGACCGACAGCAACGGCTCGCGACTGATGCTGCGCAGCTCGAAGAGCGGTGCGGGCGAGGCATTCCAGATCTCGGCCACCAGCGACGGCACGGCTGGCTCGGGCGCCAATCCGCCCACCCTGCCCGGCAAGACATTCGCGACCCTCAGCCTGTCCGACCTCGCCTATGCGCCTGGCCAGACCGGCGGTACCGTGACCCGCAGCCAGACCGCCGCGAACGCCAAGTTCGAACTGAACGGGCTCGAGCTCGAGAGCGCCAGCAACAATCCAGACGGCGTGCTCGAGAACATCTCGCTGAGCCTGCGCAAGGTCACGGCACAACCGGTCGGGGTCGAAGTTTCGACGGACAGTGAATCGATTCGCACTAAGCTGGACGAGTTCGTGACCAACTACAACGCGTTGAACACGTTGATTCGAAGCCAGACTGCATACGATGCGGAAACCAAGACTGCCGGCCCGTTGCAGGGCAATCGCATGGTGCTGATGGTGCAGTCGCAGATGCGCGAAATGTTGCGCGTGGTGATGCCCGACGGCGCCACGGCGACCGGCGGGACCACGACCACCGGTGGCACGACGACGACCGGCAGC
>JBGSTN010000900.1:0-4299 GCA_041736455.1 Burkholderiaceae bacterium
GCCGGCTCGGCGCCGTAGGCAGGCGCTGCAGACAGGTAGGCGCTGTCGATCATGGCGGCCTGGCCCTGCGCCTGATCGAGGGGAAACCAGTTGAACGATTCGACGAGGATGTCCGGAGATGGCTCGAGCGCACGCGCGACCGAACGCATCATCCCCAGTGCGTCGGACTGACGCTGGCTCAGGCGATCGGCAGCAGCGACGACCTGGCGCATTTCCGCGGCGCTCGTAGGAAACAGAGCCAGCTCCTGCAGCAACTGGCTGCGTTGCTGCAGACTCTGCGACGTCGCTTGTCGTGCCGCGCTGGTTTCCGGCACGCGCCAGTCGAGTACCATCTGCGCCGATCCGGCAACGATCGCACCAAACGCCAGCGTCGCGGTGGCGCTGGCCCACAATCGATAGCGCCAGTCGGCCACATCGGCAGCGCGACTCGTACGCTGGTTGCCATAGTCGCCCGAGCGCGCCTTCGCACGAGCCAGATCGACCCATAACGACAAGCCCGGCTCGTCGGAAACGGGCCGCACGCCGAGATCGGCCGTGGCAAGCAACGCGACGGCCACCTTCGCACCGGCATCGGTGATCATTTCGCCCGGCAGGTCCGCGCAATCGGGAATGCCGTCGTCCACGAGCCAGATCGCGAATCCCTTCGTGCGCAGCATGTCGCGCGGCAGATCCTTCTGCATCGAAAGATATTGCAGACTGCGCGTGACCTCGTCGATCACCTGCGCAGCGCTGGGCGACACCAGCGTGGCGAGTCGCGAGAAGTGCACTTTCCCGTCGAGTACGAGGGTCTGGCGCAGGCCGGCCGGATTGGCGCTGACCAGCAATCCGGCACCGCCCGGCACGGCGCGCGCGATCAGATCCCAGGTCAGCAACGGCGGCGAGGTGAAGGCGCGCAGGCGCACGCGTTCGCCAAGCAGAATGTCGAGCCATGGGGAAAGGTCGACGCTCGCCGTCAATGCCATCATCGTGACCTGGTGCTGCGTCTTGCCGTCGACGCGCGAACTGAACAGGCGATGCGTATTGAATTCGCTGTCCCGATAGCGCTGCGCGACACGTTTGGCGACGAGCATGCGCCGGTCTCGCGCACCGAGCGTGGGCACGTTCTCGAACGTCTGCTGTTCGTCGACATGATCGACGATCAACCGGAAATCATCCCGACGACGGGCGTGCAGCCACTGGCGGAACTCCTCGACGCTGGCGGGCGAGTCGGTCTCGAAGCGCTGCGAGCCGAGCACCTTGCGCCCGTGGCAACTCACCGCGATGAGGCCCTGGGAAAACGCGTACAGGACGTGTTCGTGTGAACTGGACATGTCAGACACCGACCTTGCCGAGCAGGTCGTAGATGGGCCCGAGCACCGACATCATCAGCCAGGCGAGGATCACGCCCAGGCAGAGCGTCAGCGCCGGTTCGACGGCCGCCTGGATGCGGCCTATCGTCTGCTGGATGTCGCGGTTGTAGAAGTAGCTGACGTTCTTCAGTCCCTGCTCCACTTCCCCGGTACGTTCGCCGATACGGATCATGCGCAGCATCAGGTTCGGAAACAGTCCGGTGGCGGCGAACGATTCGGTGATCCCCTTGCCCTGCTCGATCTGCGCGACCGCTTCGTCGATCGCCGCCGCGATCGCCAGGTTGCCCACGGCGTCGCGCGACACCGTGATCGCCTGGATCACCGGCAGCCCGGATTCATACAGCATGCCGAGCAGTGAACAGAAGCGCGACAACAGCACCTTGCGCAGCACACCGCCCAGCACGGGAATCGACAGCTTGATCGCATCCATCCGCTTGCGAGCCACCGCACCACCGACGCGCCGCGCAACGAACAGGCCGCCCACCAGTGCGAACGGCGCGATCGCCAGCTGGATCCAGTAGGCCAGCAGGAACTCCGACATCTTCAGCAGGATCAGCGTCTGCAGAGGCAGCTCACCGCCACTCATCGACCGGATGAACTGGCTCAGCTGCGGCACCAGGTAGACGAGCATGAACACCGTGACGCCGATCAGGATCGATACGGTGAAGGCGGGATACATGATCATCTTCTTCACCTGCGCATTGAGTTCGTCCTGCCAGCGCAGCGTTTCCCCCAGTTTCTGGAACGACTCGCTCAGGCGGCCCGCTTCTTCACCGGAACGGATCATGCCGATGAAACTCTCTTCGAACACGTCGGGAAACGACGCAAGGGCGGCCGAGAACGAAGAGCCCTCGCGCACCGCCTGGAGCACCGTCGCCATCACGTCGCGAAAGTGGCCACTGATCGCGCCGTCGACCTGGTCTTCGAGCGCTTCGGTCACCAGCAGACCCGCCTTGAGCGTCGTTTCCATATGCAGGCAGAAGTTGATCAGTTCGCGCATCGGCGGACGCGCGCGGATGAAGATCGACTTGCGCACCATGCGGGCCTGCAGCAATTCAAGGCCGGACGCGCGCAGCCGTCCTTCGAGCTCGCGCGAATTGATCGCAGGCAACCGGCCACGCAGTACCGCGCCGCTCTGATCGACCGCCCGATAGACGAACACGGCCATCGTCAGGCGGCTCCGACCGGGGACGAACCGAGCGCGGTCAGGTCGACCACCCGGGCGGCCTCTTCCAGCGAGGTGATGCCTTCGGCGACGCGGCGCAGCGCATCGTCCTTGAGTTCCTTGAAACCGCCGCCGCGCGCCGCCTCGCGCATCTCGCGCAGGGTCGCACGACGGGACAGCATGTCGTCGAGCTCTTCGGTGAGACGCAGCACCTCGATCAGCGCGATGCGTCCGGTGTAGCCCTGGTGCTCACAACGGACACAACCGACCGGACGATAGAGCTGCACGGCGTCACCCCGACTGAGCCCGAGCAGCGTGGCCGTCTCGCCATCGAGTTCATAGGGCTCGCGACAATGCACGCACAGCCGCCGCACGAGGCGCTGGCCGACCGCGCCGATCAGGTTGCCGGCAAGCAGTTCGGGTTTGAGTCCCAGATCCTGCAGGCGCGGCAGCACGCTCAGCGCCGAGTTCGTGTGCAGCGTCGAATACACCTGGTGGCCGGTCATCGAAGCACGCAGCGCCATCGTGGCGGTGTCGCTGTCGCGAATCTCGCCGATCAGGATGATGTCGGGATCCTGGCGCATCAACGACCGCACACCCGAGGCGAAATCCAGCTTCAGGCCGGCAGCCAGATTCACCTGGCGGATCATCGGGATCGGATACTCGACCGGATCCTCGAGGGTCATGATGTTGACACCGACCCGGTTCAATCGATTCAGGATCGAATACAGCGTGGTGGTCTTGCCGCTACCGGTCGGACCGGTCACGAGAATCATGCCCTCGGGGCGCGCGATCATCGTTTCGAGCAGCAGCTGCTGCTCGTCGGTCGTGCCCAGCGACGCCATGTCGACCAGCGATCGCGTGCGATCGAGAATCCGCAGCACGATGTTCTCGCCGTGCAATGTCGGTTGCGCGGCCGCGCGGAAGTCGATGTGCCGGCCATTCATCAGCAGCGATGCACGTCCGTCCTGGGGTGCACGCGACTCGGCGATGTTCATGCCGCAGACGACTTTCAGTCGCACCAGCATCGGCGGCCAGTATTTCGCGTGCAGCGAACGGATCTGGCGCAACACGCCGTCGATGCGGTAACGGATGCGCACGAAGCCCTGTTCGGGTTCGAAGTGGATGTCGCTCGAGCGGCGCTGGACGGCGTCCATCAGGATCGAGTCGATCATCCGCACGACGGGGCCGGAGAATTCGCGACTCGAGGCGTCGAGGCTCGCGAAATCGGTCTCGCCGGTTTCGATCTCGTTCAGGATGCCGTCGATCGACAGCACGTGGCCGTAGTGGGTTTCGATCGCATTGGTGACTTCGCCGTCGGCCGCCATCCGCACGTCGATGCGCCAGGCGCCTTCCAGCAATGCGTTGAGCTGATCGAGCATCACCACGTCGTTCGGGTTCGGCGAGGCGAGCGTCAGCGTACGGGTGAGATCGTCGACCGAGACCGGGAACACCTGCTTGCGCTTGGCGAACTCGCTGGGCACCAGCGCCAGCGCCGCCGCGTTCGGCACCAGCCGTGACAGGTCGATCTGCTCATGGCCGAGATTGGTGGCCAATGCCTCGCGCAGCGTCTGCTCGGTGAGGAAGCCGAGTTGCACGAGGACCGAGCCCAACGGCTGGCCGCGGCTCTTCTGTTCGAGCAGTGCGATGCGCAACTGATCGTCACTGATCAGACCGCGATCGATCAGCGTCTGGCCCAGCGGCTTGCGGGGCACGCGGTCTGCGCCGGTGCGCGGGTCTGCCGGGTTCGTCATCATGGCGTGGCCAGACGCGTTCGCAGCGCTG
>JBGSTN010000970.1:0-11671 GCA_041736455.1 Burkholderiaceae bacterium
GCGGCGGGCGGATCGAATGGTACGGTGGACATGGCCAGGGTTACGGTGGCAATGTGCTCGTGGTGCCTTCAGTGCCCGGTGTCGTGATCGGCGCGCCAGTCTGGGGGTACCAGAGCGATGGGCGTCATGGCGATCGTTTCCGTCGCGACAACCGGCACGACTGGGGACACGGCCATCAGCGCCATGGCGAAGCCGGCCGGGCCTATCGCGAGGGGTACCAGGACGGGCGTCGCGACGCCCGCCGCCGCTGGTAGTTCGATGCCGCCCATTCCGAATGTCCTCAGTATCGCCGGCGTCGATCCGTCCGGGGGCGCCGGCGTATTCGCCGATCTGAAAACCTTCAGCGCGCTCGGTGCCTACGGTTGCGGTGTGGTGACCGCGTTGACAGCGCAGAACACCCGGTCGGTCGACGGCGTATCGGTCGTCGCGGCGGATTTCATCGCCGCGCAGCTGGATACGCTCCTTGCCGACGTTCGAATCGATGCCATCAAGATCGGCATGTTGGGAGCGATCCCCGCGATCGAAGTCGTTGCCAGTCGGCTGGCGGGCCTGAGCGACCTGATTCCCATCGTTCTCGACCCGGTGATGATCGCCAAGAGCGGCGACGCGCTGATCACCGAAGATGCGGTCAATGCGTTGGCCGAGCGCCTGGTGCCGCTGGCAACGATCATCACGCCGAATCTGCCCGAGGCAGGCGTCCTGCTCGGCCAGGCCGCACCGGACAGTCTGTCCGGCATGCGGCGAACCGTCGAAGCATTGCGCGCACTGATGCGGCCCGACAATGCCTGGGTGCTGCTCAAGGGTGGCCATCTGAGCCATGACGACGCGGTCGATCTGCTTTTCGACGGAGACCGGTTGATCGAATTGCGCGCGCCGCGCGTGGCTACCGCCAACACCCATGGCACGGGTTGCTCGTTGTCGTCGGCCATTGCCGCTTTGCTGCCCCGTGCCGTGGACACGCCTGCTGCCGTCCAGAGCGCAAAGGACTGGCTATGGCGTGCGATTCGCGATTCGCACTACCTGACGATCGGTGCAGGCCACGGTCCTGTCCACCACTTCCACGCGCTCTGGCCCGGGCTGCACGGCTGATACGATTCGGGCAAATCGTGCGCAATATCGTTGCCCGCCGGCGGCAACGACCCCAAAGTATCGGGCCGCGCGCGTTTTCCACTGCCCGCCGTCTCCTCGTCCCCAGGTTCCATGTTCGAAATTCTCGTTGCGCTGCCTTTGCTCGTGAAGGCATTCATACTCGGTATTGTCGAAGGGTTGACCGAGTTCCTGCCCATATCCAGCACCGGTCATCTGATCCTGGCTGGCAGCCTGCTCGGCTTCCATGGCGACAAGGCGAAGATCTTCGATGTCGCCATCCAGACGGGCGCCATGTTCGCCGTCATCGTCTATTTCCGCGCGCGACTGGCCCGGGTCGCCGCGGGAATCCTGTCGGACCCCACGTCACAGCGGTTCGCGATCAACATCCTGATCGCCTTCATTCCTGCGGCGTTGATGGGCGTCCTGTTCGCGAGCAAGATCAAGGCATACCTCTTCTATCCAGTGCCCGTGGCCATCGCGCTGGTGGTCGGCGGTGTCGTCATCATCTGGATCGAGAAGCTCAATCGCGCCGGGCGGATCGTAGCCCGCATGGACGATATCGATTCGCTCGGACGCATCGATGCACTGAAGCTGGGACTGGCCCAGGCATTCGCGCTGATTCCCGGCACCAGCCGATCGGGTGCCACCATCATCGGCGGCATGCTCTTCGGCCTGTCGCGTCGGATGGCAACCGAATTTTCGTTCTACCTGGCCATTCCGACCCTCATCGGGGCCGGCGTCTACGACACCTGGAAGTACCGGGCGTTGCTGTCGATCGACGACGTGCCCTTGTTCGCTGTCGGGACCATCACATCCTTTTTCGCCGCATGGGCGTGTACCGCGTGGTTGATCCGTTACGTCGCCACCCGAGATTTCATCCCGTTCGGGTGGTACCGGATCGTCTTCGGACTGATCGTGCTGCTGACGGCCTACACCGGGGTGGTCGACTGGGTGGGGACCTGAATGCGCTCGAAGATCAGGTCCCGCACGCGATGGCCCAGGGCGAGCCCGCGCTTCTCGAATTTGGTCACCGGACGCCAGGCGGGCCTGGGGAACCAGCCTTCGCTGTCGTCAGGCGACTTGTTGGCGAGCGACGGCTCCGCGCACAGGACGTCACGCATCTGCTCGGCATAGGGTTCCCAGTCGGTCGCGCAGTGCACCACGCCACCGATTCTCATGCGTGAGGCGAGCAGCGCGACGAACGGTGGCTGGATGAGCCTGCGCTTGTGATGGCGCTTCTTCGGCCACGGATCCGGAAAGAAGATGTGGCAACCGGCCAGTGAATCCGGCGCAATCATGTGCTGGAGGATTTCGACGGCGTCGTGCGCAACGACCTTCACGTTCGAGATCGCCGAATGGTCCAGTCGTGCCATCAATGCGCCGAGGCCGGCAGGATAGACTTCGACGCCCAGATAATTGATGGTGGGCGTCGCGGCAGCGATCGCCGCGGTGGTCTCACCCATTCCGCAGCCGATTTCAAGTATCACGGGATGGGGGTTGCCGAACAGCCCGGCCATGTCGAGCACTTCCGGCGCAAACGGAACGCGGAAGCGTGACTGGAGATTGTCGAAAGCCGCACGCTGGCCTGCAGTCAGGTGACCGCGCCGCGTGCCGAAGCTCCGGATGTGTGGATGCTGCAGCGCACCTTGCGCCGTTTCGGGGTCGGCGACGAAACCGGTTTCGATCATCTGCTTTGCAATTCGTTTGGCTGGGCGTTCATTGTGCGTGATCGGTCGGCGGGTGTCGCTGGACCCGAACTGGAAACATCGCCGCGTTCGATCCGACCTCGACATTCGAGCGGCCGCGCACCGCGAGTCCGACATTCGATGGACGCGGCGTTCGCGAAACCCCCAAGCCGGTTCGACCATGAAGCAGCAGGAATGCGCTGCAACAATGGCCGGGTTGACGTTCGACGAGCGGCGGCGCCATTTGACCATCGTCATCATTTCCTCTGATTTCGTTGAACGGCATCGGAGGGCGTAATTCGTTCCGAGAAACCAGCATCTTCATTGAACCTGCGCGGTAAGTGAATCTACTCGGCCGAACTCTCTTTCTTCGTGAACGCCAGACGTGCCCGAAACACCCTGATTGTCCAGTTTGGTTGACAGCGATATTTGTCTAACTACATTGACGCAATGGTCTTTGGCTGCTAATTTTCGATTTGCTGATTCGTGCTGCGGTTGTCGGATTACGGAGCAGTGGCCAGGCAACGGTTTTCGAGTTGTCTGGAGCGCATTGGTGACAGAGGTGCCTGATAGACAACTGGTGCAGGGATCAGGCTGGAACAAACAGTTCGAGACGTTCTATGTCTCTGGGAGAGGTAACAATGACAACTGATCAAGATCGGGTCTGGCCGACGGGATTGACCGTTCGTGAATCCGAAGAGCTGCACAAGCACGTCATCGACGGCGCGCGTGTTTTCTTCGCGATTGCTGTGGTCGCACATTTCCTGGCCGCTGTTTTGACCCCCTGGTTGGGTTGAGGAGTTAGAAAATGAATCAAGGCAAAATTTGGTTGGTAGTTAAGCCCTCCGTGGGTTTGCCGCTGTTTCTTGTCAGCGTTTGTGCACTGGCCCTCATCGTGCATTATTCGGTGCTGAGCCACACGACGTGGTTCGCTAAGTACTGGGGCGGCTGAGTCATGCCGGGTCGACTCCAGGCGATGTAGTGGTTGAGATATCAGGAGTCGACCCGATTCCCGCAAAGACGGACGTAGTTGAGTCACAAAACATGATTCATCGCCTGAGGCCACAAGACAAGAATCAGGCGATGGCGGGTTACAAATAGACTTACCCCCCTGGGAGAGCGTGATGGGTACGGTACTAACCGGCAGGCTATTCAAGACCGTGAAGCAGGCTGAGGATGCTGCGGCCGAGCTAAAGGCAAACTACATCACCGACGATTCGTTGTCGGTCATGCTGGCCGGCAACTCGGTGCCGACCGACATCGATGCTGCTGCAAAAGCAATCATTGCGGGACACCCGGGTTGGGTGCCACCGAACTACGCCAGAATCTGGGCGCAACATGTGCGCGATGGCGAGTCGCTCGTCCTGATCAGCCCGCCTTATGGTTGCGAGCGGCAGGTCGTGCGTATTCTCAACGAGTTCAAACCGGTGGCGCTCGATCTTCCCGAGCCTGACAAGAAGCCGCTCGGACCAACACCGTTCTCTGATTTTCTCGGCGCCCGGACGTTGAAGGATGGGCTCTCGTTCTCTAGTGAGCCGGGTTCGTTCATGGCGTGGGTGTTCGGGCAGAACCGTGACTTCGGCGAGAACATGAAGTTCGTCTTTTCGTCCGCGTTTGCACTGCCGTTGCTGAGTTCGAATCCGACGCCGTTGTCGTCCATGTTCAAGATTCCCCTGTTGTCCGACGAGGGCCTCGGTGACAAGAGTTTCGGTATGCCGTATCTGCTCGACGATGCCGCGCCGTTTTCGAAGTTCTTCAACATGAAAGTGGTCGCAGATCGGGATCTCGGCGAACAAAGTTTCGGCATGCCTTTGATCACCAAGGATCCGACGCCTTTGTCTTCGACGCTCGGAATGCCGACGCTGACCGACGGTCCCAACCCGAAGTAATCGCGTCAAGCTGTGAGAGATGCGCCCGCATTTGATTGATCCGACCGAGTCGTCGCCATATGCCCCCCACCGGGGCCGTATGGCGACGACACGTTCGTTTCGCGTCATCGAAAGGGCTGCGTGCCGCGTCGGGTCGATTCAAAACGTGAACGGGCAGGGCCTTGCCACTGTTGAGCGTTCATCGTCCGATTCAGTACGAGAGGGGACGACAGACGCATGAACCGATATAGTCGCAAACTCATGTCGACGTGGGCCTCCTGGGGGCCGACGTTCATGCCCTTTTCGGATGTCGCCACTCCCGATCTTCCTCTCGGGCGCCTGCTTCGATTGTCGTTGTTCCAGGTCACCGTCGGCATGGCGCTCGTCCTCCTGATCGGTACGCTCAATCGCGTCATGATCGTCGAACTCGGCGTACCGGCCGCAGTCGTCGGCATCATGCTGGCGATGCCTCTGGTCTTCGCGCCATTTCGGGCTCTGATCGGTTTTCGTTCCGATACCCATCGTTGCGAACTGGGTTGGCGCCGTGTGCCTTTCATCTGGAAGGGCACGTTGCTGCAATTCGGTGGCTTCGCGATCATGCCGTTCGCGATTCTCATCTTGGCCGGTCATGACCACGCGCGTCTGGCGCCCGCCTGGATCGGCATGACGTCGGCAAGCCTGGCGTTTCTCCTGGTCGGCGCCGGCCTGAACATGGTGCAGACCGTGGGACTGGCGCTTGCGACGGATCTCACACCCCCCGAATCGCACCCGCGAGTCGTCGGACTGATGTATGTGATGCTCGTGCTCGGCATGATCGTCAGTGCGCTGGCTTTCGGTTTTCTGTTGAACCCCTTCTCACCGGGACGCCTGATCCAGGTGATTCAGGGATCGGCCGTCCTGACCGTATTCCTGAACATGCTGGCGATGTGGAAGCAGGAAACGAGGCGACCGCCACGCGGCGCTGCCGCGCCAGCCGCCGATCCGACATTCCGTGAATCCTGGGCGCTGTTCTGCGCGGGTGACGGAGCAGTCCGTCGTCTGGTGGTGGTCGGTGTCGGCACGATGGCCTTTTGCATGTCCGACATCCTGCTCGAACCATTCGGTGGACAGATCCTGCAGATGAGCGTTGGATCGACAACCAAGTTGACTGCGCTGCTCGCTTTCGGCAGCCTATTGGGTTTTGCAGTGGCTTCGCGCGTATTGGCCCGTGGCGGCGATCCTTACCGGGTCAGCAGTCGGGGCGCGATGATCGGCTTGCCGGCATTCGTTTTCGTCATTCTCGCGGCGCCGATGAATCAGCCCGCGCTGTTTCTCATGGGCAATTTTCTTATCGGGTTCGGTGGAGCATTGTTCGGTCATGCGACGCTGACGGCAACGATGAATCGAGCGCCCGATCAACAGGCGGGCCTTGCGCTCGGCGCGTGGGGTGCGGTTCAGGCGACCGCAGCGGGTCTCGGGATGGCATTGAGCGGAATGGTCCGCGACGGCGTCAATCTGATCCGGTCCGGCGACCAGGGTCTTTGGGGATTCGATGGCCGTATCGAAGGGTATCTGACGGTGTACGCGATAGAAATGGCCCTGCTCATCGTCGCCATCGTGGCGCTGGTGCCACTTCTGCGAAGTGTGAACGGCCGGCCCTCCGATATGTTGGCTGCCGCGCATCGCTAGCAACGATGGCCAGACTGCCAATTCTCGAATATCCCGACAAACGGTTGCGACTTGTCGCCGCCGACGTGACGGTGTTCGATGAGACGCTGGATCGTCTGGTCGACGATCTGGTCGAAACGCTGAGGTCGACTTCCGGCATCGGGCTGTGCGCGCCCCAGGTCGGCGATTTGCGTCGGGTTCTCGTGCTCGACCTGTCCGGTGGCCAGCTACCTGCACAGGTCTATGTCAATCCCGAGATCGTTTCTCAGTCGACCCCGGGTCTGGTTGAAGAGAGCTGCCTTTCGGTGCCTGGCGTGGTTGGCAACGTCGTCCGCTCGACGGTCGTTCGCGTTCGTGCCCAGGATCGCGCAGGCGAAACCTTCGAACGCGATCTCGAGGCGATGAATGCGGTTGCGCTGCTGCACGAGATGGACCATCTGTCCGGGACGCTGTTCATCGATCGCCTGGGATGGCTTGCCCGTCTTCGTTGTCGAAGGACGTTGCGATCCCGAGTTGCCGCCCAGGCGACTGCTTGAGCCGTAACGCAACTCCATGATCGTCCGCCGCGGGGCGGAAAACTGGTGACGATATAATCGTCCCGGCAACGCGGGTGTAGTTCAATGGTAGAACGGCAGCTTCCCAAGCTGCATACGAGGGTTCGATTCCCTTCACCCGCTCCACTGCGACTTATGTCGCCCGTCTGCCCGCGACCGATCCTCTCATCTGACGAAGATGCGGTTGCGGAACGGTCGTTGTCCATCCAACGAGATCTCGATGCCGCGTCGGCTTTCAGGGTTCAAGGCGTGCATGTGCAGGTGCGGCTCCGTGGTGTTGCCGGAGTTTCCGACCTTGCCGAGTTCGTCGCCGACTGCAATTCTCGCGCCTTCTTCGACAGAAATGCTGCCGGATTGGAGATGTGCCATTTCGACGCGAACATCGCCACAGTCGACGACGACATGATTGCCTGAAGCGGTGCCCGGATCCCTGTTCGGCGGGATCAGGTCGGGATGGCCGTCCTCTGTCGTGGCCACGATTCCGTCGCAAGGGCTGACGACGGTTGCGCCATGAATCGCATAGCTGTCGAGTTCCGCCGGCAAGAATCCCTGGGCCCGAAACCCGGTACTGTCGACAGCGACGATATCCACGGCCCTGCGCTGCTCGTGATGATTGGCATGACGGTTGAGCAGGCCGTTACCGCCGCCGTGAACGATCACGAAGCGGCCTTGCTCCAGCGGGAAGGCGAGGTCGCGGGCAAGCGGTGCCGCGATCAGGCTCGAGACGATGTAGGACAGCATGGCGCCGAAGAAGACGAGCGAGGCGAGCGTCGCCCGGTTGTGGCGCAGAACCTCACGAAATTCGACAACGTGCCATCCTCGTGCCGAATGGCGGCGCCACGACAGTGCGCATGACAGCAGCAGGATGCCGAGCAGGACAGCCCGCGTCTGGAAGCCGGCAACGTCCCATCGACTGAGCAGCATCACGACAGCCACCATGGCGGCCGCATCGGCAGTCGTAATGAACCAGTCTGCGCGACTGGATGAGTCCATGCGCCAGATGCGCCACGCATGCCACAAGGGAACACCGATGCTGAAGATGATCGCGGTGATGATGATCCATTGCATGATCATTCCGGCAGACCAGGGAGGGGCGCGGCACTTGCGTCGCTCAAGAAAGGAAACATTCGTCCGGTTCCATCGCGCGGTGCAAGGGCGATGCCCGTCGCCGCCTGTGTCCGCGTCGTGTGCGGCGGCCTCGCGATCGCCAAGGTCTGACCCGTCTTCCTCGACCATCCTGCTGATCGAAAGTTGCCGTAACATCGATCGGGCGCCCGTCTCGGGCTCGAACACGCGGGACACGACATCTCGGCCAGAGCTGGCCAACGATCGAGACATCTGTGATCGACACACCTCCACGTTTTGCAGACCGCGCGCCGTCTCCCCGTGTGGCCTATGTCACACATGCGAGTGCGCTGCTGCACGACATGGGCGACGGTCATCCCGAGCGCCCGGACCGTGTCCACGCTGTTCATCGCGGACTCGTCGAATCCGGCCTGCTGGAACGCATGGATCGCTTCGATGCCGGTGAGGCCAGCGACGAGCAGATCCTGCGTGTTCATACGTCGGCGCATCTCGAACATCTGCGCCGTTCGCGGCCCTTGTGCGGTACGGCGTGGCTCGATGCCGATACCGCGATGAACGAGCACACCTGGACCGCCGCCAGGGAAGCGGCAGGCGCCGTCGTGATGGCTACCGGTCTGGTGCTGGAGCAGGGATATGACCGCGCATTCTGTAATGTCCGTCCGCCTGGGCATCATGCGGAATCGTCCTCACCGATGGGTTTCTGCTTCTTCAACAACATTGCGGTGGGCGCTCGTCATGCCATGACGAATCACGGCGTCGAGCGGGTCGTCATCGTCGACTTCGATGTGCATCACGGCAACGGGACCGAAGAGATCTTCTGCCACGATGGCCGCGTGTTGATGGTCTCGACGTTTCAATCGCCGCTCTATCCAGGTTCCGGCGAGGAGCCGCTGGGGCCCAACATGGTCAACACGCCACTTCCGGCCGGGACCGACGGCGCTGCAATGAGAAGAGCGGTGATCGATCACTGGCTGCCGGCGATCGACGAATTCCGTCCTGATCTCTTCTACATCTCGGCAGGCTTCGACGCCCACCGCGATGACCCGCTGGCGCAGTTGCGGTGGACCGAAGAGGACTACGCCTGGATCACGCGACAGATCGTCACGCTCGCGAAGAAGTCGTGTCGCGGGCGGGTGGTCGCCGTACTGGAAGGTGGCTATTCGCTCAAGGCATTGTCCCGGTCGGCGGCCAGCCATGTCGGCGCATTGCTCGAGGCGCATTGACCGACCCGCACCGACGGATCGGTCCCCGATCCGCGCATCATTGCGAATGCAGGCGCGTCACGTACTCCACTTCTTCGCGCGAACCGAGGAACACAGGCACGCGTTGATGGAGCTTCTGCGGTTGCAGATCCAGAATCCGTTGCTGGCCGTCGGTCGCGGCGCCTCCTGCCTGCTCGACGAGAAAAGACATCGGGTTGGCTTCGTACATCAGGCGCAGCTTGCCGGGTTTGTCCGGCTCTCTTGCGTCCGCGGGATAGGCGAAGATGCCGCCCCGGGTCAGGATGCGATGGACGTCTGCAACCATCGACGCGACCCAGCGCATGTTGAAGTTCCTGCCGCGCGGCCCGGCTTTCCCGGCAACCAGTTCCGCGACGTATTGCTGCACGGGCGCAGGCCAATGGCGCTGGTTCGATGCGTTGATCGCATACTCGCTGGTGGCAGGTGGAACCTCCATTCGTTCCTGAGTCAGGTACCAGCTTCCTGTCTCGCGCTCGAGCGTGAAGCAGGCGACGCCGTCGCCAACCGTAAGTACCAGCAGGGTTGCGGGGCCGTAGAGCGCATACCCCGCGGCTACCTGTTCGACGCCGGGCTGCAGGAAATGCTGTTCGGATGGTTCGCGGACTCCTTCGGGCAGGCGCAACACCGAAAAGATCGTCCCGATCGAGACGTTGACGTCGATGTTCGATGATCCGTCGAGAGGGTCGAACAGCAGCAGAAATTCTCCCTTCGGATAGCGATTGGGGATGATGTATGGGTCATCCATTTCTTCCGAAGCCATGGCCGCCAGGTGGCCACCCCACTCGTTCGCCTCGAGCAAGGTCTCGTTCGCGATGACGTCGAGTTTCTTCTGTGCTTCGCCTTGCACGTTGTCGGACCCGGCCTCGCCGAGAATGTCGGCGAGAGCGCCCTTGCCGACGCCATAGCTGATCCGTTTGCATGCCCGCGCGACGACTTCGAGCAGTAGTCGCAGTTCGCCCGGAATCAGGCCCTTGTTGCGTTGCTCTTCGACCAGATAGCGGGTCAGGCTGATGTGTTTCACCGGTAATGGCTCCAGATAGAGGGAATGAACAGGAAAGGAACGGTAGGACGGTATTTCTTGGAGCGGCCGATATCCGCGCAGCCGATTTCAGCGCAGCCGATTTCAGCGCGGCAGATTTCAGCGCGGCCGATTTCAACGCGGCCGATTTCAGCGCGGCCGGTGGCGAAGGTCGACCTCGCTTCAGGTGAAGATCCGCGCCCGTGCGGATCACCTTTGCACTGGAGCATGCCCGCCACGATCTCTCTCGGGTCGAGCCAAGGGTCTTGACAAGGATCTTGCTCAGGTCGGGCCAAGGGTGTCGACAACGATCTCGATCAGGTCGGGCCAAGGGCCTTGGCAACGATCTCGCTCACGTCGCGAGAGAGTTCAGGCCCTTCGGCCAGTGCCTGCAACGTCTCGCGCATCCGTTGCTGACGGGGCAGGTCGAACTTGCGCCAACGATCCATCGCACGCGCTAGCCGCGCAGCAACCTGCGGATTGATACCGTCCAACTCGCGAACCTGTTCGTGCCAGAACTGATAGCCGCTGCCATCCTCGGCATGGAACTCGGCAAGATTGCCGTTGCAGAAGGCGCCCACCAGAGACCGGATTCGATTGGGATTGGTGCGCGAGTACGCCGGATGAGCGAGCAGATCGCGAACGCGCGCGAGGACGGGAGGGTCATCCGGTTGCCGATGCATGGTGGCTTGCATCGTGAACCATTTGTCGAGCGCCAGCGGTTCGTCCTGGAAGCTGGTCGCAAATCGCGCCAAGGCTTCCTCGCGCAGCGACGAAGGACTGTTGACGAGTGCGGTCAATGCCGCCGCGCGATCGGTCATGTTGTCGGCGTGGTCGACCTGCTCGGCCGCCAGCGCTTCGAAGGTCGATTCGCCCGTTTCGACGAGATAGGCGAGGGCGAGGTTCTTGAGCGCCCGCAGCCCTGCCGATGCCGCATCGGGCGAATAGGGTTCTGCCCGGCACGACGCTTCGAAACACGCGACGAATGCCGTTTCGAGTTCATTGGCCAGCCAACGTCGCACGGCGCTTCTTGCGCGGCGGACGGCGACCGGATCGACCAGCGTCAGCTGCTCGGCGATGTAGCCTTCGGCCGGCATGGCCAGGGCAATCGCCTTGTATGCGGCGTCGAGCTTGTCATTGGCGAGCGTTTCGGCCACGACGCCGGCGAGTGCCGCGCAGGCCGGCGCGATTTCGCTGCCCTCGAGTACAGCGATCACTGCGCCGACGGCGAGTCGCTGTATGGCCTCCCAACGGTTGAAGGGATCGGTGTCATGCGCCGCCAGGAAGGCGAGCTCGCCGGGTGCGTAGTCGTAATCGAGGACCACCGGCGCAGAGAACCGTCGCAGCAGCGAGGGCACTGGCCGTTCCGGGATATTGCAGAAGACGAAGCGTTCACTCGCTGCCGTGAGTTCGAGGACGCGCTCGCGCGGGGCATCCGCACGCGTGCCCTTCTCGGATGGCCGCAGCTCACCCGGCGATGCAC
>JBGSTN010000972.1:0-8157 GCA_041736455.1 Burkholderiaceae bacterium
CGCCTCGGGCGGCACATCGAGCACGCGCTCGCAATCATAGAATGCCTGCAGCAGCACGCCGAGTCGACCATTGTCGGGTCCCGGCCCGGCCACGATCCTGTCGACGACTTCCCGCTGCAGCATGAAGTGCTGGTCCCGAACGTGCGCGCGGTGCTCGATCAGCAGAACCAGCAACGGCGACGAGATGTTGTAGGGCAGGTTGCCGACCACCCGTAGCGTGTCGGTGGCATGGAACGCCGGCCAATCGAACTGCAAGACGTCGGCCTGATGGATCGCCAGCCGTTCGGGTTCGTATCGTTCGCGCAGGCGCGACGCGAGATCACGGTCGATCTCGATGACAGTCAGATGGTCGAGCCGCATCAGCAGTGCATCGGTCAGCGCACCGAGGCCGGGTCCGATCTCGACGATGCAATCGTCCCGGACCGGTGCAATGCAGCGCACGATCGAATCGATCACCGCCCGGTCGACGAGAAAATTCTGTCCGAACCGGCGTCGCGCGTGATGCCCGTCGACAGTGGGTGCTCGATCCCTGGCGCGGGCGTCGCTGCTCACTGTTCGAGCCGGTACTCGACATAGGTGCGCGCGCGCAGTTCTTCCAGCCATTCGCGCCATGCGCTGTCGGCGCGCCGCTTGATGACCTCCTGCCGCGCAAGCTGGCGACGCCGCTCGTCGGAGGCGCGATCCTCGCGCCGCTCGAGCACCTGGATCAGATGAAAGCCGAACTGTGTACGCACCGGATCACTGATCTGCCCCGGTTGCAGCCCATCCATCGCGAGTTCGAATTCGGGCACCGTATCACCGGCATAGACCCAGCCGAGATCGCCACCATTGCCGGCACTGCCGTCGACCGAATACTGTCGCGCCATGGCCTCGAACGCCACTTCCCCGCCGCGCACCCGATCGCGAACCGATTCGAGACGACGCACGATCTCCGCTTCGCTCAACGAGGCGCTCGGTCGAATCAGGATATGGCGGACGTGGGTTTGCGGGATCGGCTTGTCGAGCTCCGAGTCCCCACCCCGCTTGTCGAGCACCTTGAGGATGTGCAGGCCCGCCGGACTGCGCACGATGTCGGAGATCTGGCCGACCTCCAGCGAACTGACTGCATCGGCGAAGAGTCTTGGCAATTGATCGAGGGTGCGCCAGCCGAGCGAGCCGGAATCCGCCTTGCCGGTAGCGGCTTCGGACCGGCTCGCCACCATCGCGCCGAAATCGGCCGACGATCGCAGTTGCGCGAGCAACTCCCGGGCGACCTTCTCGAGCTCCGCCACCACCGAAGGCGGCGCCTTTTCAGGCAATGCCAGGAAGAGCTGCCCGACGTTCATTTCGGCCGCCCGCATGCCGCGGCCCTGTTGTTCGGCGAGCCAGGCATCGATGTCGGCATCGCTGACCTTGATGCGGGACTCAACCTCGGTTTCACGCAGCCGCGCACGGATCATCTGGCTGCGGATATCCTCGCGGAATTCGGCGAACGAGATTCCTTCGTCGATCAGGCGAGCGCGCAGCTGAGCGATCGTTAGGCGGTTCTGCTCGGCGATGCCGTCGATGGCCCGATCGAGCTGGCCGTCGTTGATCTGCAGTCCGTTGCGGCGAGCCACCTGGGCCTGCGCCCGTTCGATGATCAAGGTCTCCAGGACCTGACGATCGAGTACCTCATCGGCTGGCAGCGTCACGTCTCGCCGGGTGGCAAGGCGATTACGCGCCGCCACGACCGCACGATCCAGCTCGCGTCGCGTCACGACTTCGTCGTTCACCACGGCGACGACACGATCGACGCTTGCCACCGGCGTCGACGTCGAAACCGGTGGCTGATCGGCCGTCGATTGCCGGTCCTGACCTTGCGCCAGCGAGGCGACTGCCAGCAGGACGCAGAACAATGCCGATGACGAACGCTTGCCAACGCCGGACCTGACGCGAAAGATTGCAGATGAAGCCATGCGAAGATTCCTGTTGACGCGGGTTGGAGCGAAGACAACTTGAACGACGACACCGTCAGCAACATCAGGACCCGTGACCACCACGGTTCTCATTCGTAGACGCTGAAGGGATCGACACGATTCGAACGCTCGCCCGGGAAGTTCAGGCCGGGAATGCTCCGGCGCAATATATCAAACGAACTGGTCTCGAGACGCGCCAGCCCACTGAGTTCGAGCTGCAGGAAGAAACGCGACGACTCGGTGCCCTGGGCGGTTGCAAAACGCTGGACGACGAAGCGCGTCGCCCAGCAGTCTTCGGTGAACTGGAACCCGAAAATGCTCTCGATCAACCCGGGTTCCGTCGGCTCCAGCACACCGCTGTCTCCGATCTGCTGGTCGGCCCACGAATAGTTGATTCGCCCGATTGCCGCCCAACGCTGATTGATCGGCCACTGGAACGACGTGTCGAACTGGCCCAGTTCGTCCCGCTGATAGCGCACACCCAGATTGAACACCCGCTGCGGCTGAGGCCGGTAGCGCCATTGAAAGCTGAAGCGCGGCACGCGCGTATCGGCAAGACTGACTTGCACGCCGCTGTCGAAGCTCAAGCCGTCGCCGAGGTCGCCCGAAGCGGCGAGCAGGATATCGGAGCGGCGGTCGGTGCGGCGCGTCACCCCCGGAATCGAGACGAGCTGATCGCCGAACGTGAGGCGCTGCGCAACAGCCAGGCGCAACCGCTCGGCGCCGCTCTCGGGCAGTATCAGGCGAGACAGCAAGGCGGCCGTGATCTGATTGACATCGGCGATCCGGTCGTCGCCGATGAACAGATTCGGCGAAAAGAGCTGCGCAAAGCCGAAATCGGTCGGGGCGGTATCGAAGATCGGGATGTCGTCCTGCTCGCGAAAAGGCGTATACGAGTAGAACAGCCGAGGTTCGAGAGTCTGGATCAGTTCCTGCGCGCCGATCGACGCCTGGCGTTCGAAGATCAGTCCGGTGTCGAGAGAGAACGTCGGCACCGCGCGATCGATCGACACGGTTTCGTCACCCGCGGCGTCGAGACGATAGGAGCTAAGATGCAGCCCGAACTGGGGCGTGAAGAAACTCCCCGGCCGCAGGATCGGATAACTGATCCGGGGATGGGCGACCATGCGCCAACCCTCGACGGAATTGGCCAGTCGACGCGAGAACCTGGTCGCGTCGAAGCTGTTCGTCAAGTCGAAGCCGCCCAGGTCGCGCGTGGTATTGCTCAGCCTGACCTGCGGCAATCGTTGGTAGGGCGGCGCATCCCGCGCGTCCAGAATGCTCTGGTACTGGGTCGTGCGCAGCATCAGCTGCCAGTCCCCGAGCGGGCGCGTGAGGTAGGCGTCGCGCGGCAGGTTGCGCTCGGAGGTCGTGATGATCGAACGACCGTAGTCGATGAAGTAGTTGTCGTCCGAAATGGCGTTGACATTGAAGCCGCCATTCCAGCCCCACAGATTGGCCGTCTGCTGGCGCCATGACCACTGATACCGTTCGCCGCCGGTCACGCGATCATTGGGCGTGTACTCCGCGCGGATCTCGCCTTCGTGGTGGCGACTCAGATAGCGGAAATCACCACCCAGCTGCAAGCCGCGCCGGGACATGATCCGTGGCGCCACGACCAGATCGTAGTTCGGCGCGAGATTGAGGTAATAGGGCGTGATGAACTCGACACCGGTCGTCGAGCCGAGTTCGAGACTCGGTGACAGGAAACCGCTGCGTCGCGCGTCCGACGTGGGAAACCAGAAGACCGGCAGTCGAATGACGCGCAGCCCCTTGAAATGCAGACTGGCACCGCGTCCCTGGCCTTCTTCGGCTTCACGGTCGATGACGAGCGTATCGCTCTGGACGTACCAGTCTTCGCGTGAGCACTGGCAGGTACTGTAGGTCGCGTCCTTCAGGAGTATCCGGTTCGGCCCGTCGAAGTCGACGGTGGCGGCGCTGCCGCGTCCCCCGGTCGTCAGCAGATCGTACGTGGGTGACTCGAAGGTGCCGATGTTCGTGGCGAGATTCAGGTCGAGCCGCGGCCCCGAGAACACGCCGCCGGCGCGGGTGATCCGTACGTTGCCGGTTGCCTGCAGGCGCTCGGTATCCGGTGCGTAGGTGAGTCGATCACTGGTCACCACCAGCGCGCCACGGCGTACCTGTGCATGGCCCTCGATGACCGTTTCGCCGTTCGGTGAACCGCTGATGGCATCGCCGCTGGCGAACACCGGACGCTGCGAATCGTCACCGGTCGATGCCGCGCCGAATTCCCGCTCGAGCTTCAATGGCAAGTTCTGCGCGATTGCCCCGCTTGCCGCCAGCCAGCACGCACAGGTCAGCCCGGCGCGCCGCAGCCGCGTCAATCCGACAGGCGCGCCACCCCGAGCCGCTGACGCCCCTCTGACAAATGAACGCGACAAACGCAGTCGACTCCGGCCGGCATGATTTCAATCGGGAACGCGCCACCACCAGACGTCGGTGGCGTCGCGGGCAGCGCTTATTATAGGAACAGGAGCGACAATGACCGAACCCGACCTTCGACTGACCGCACTGACACGCTGGATAACGGGCCTCGACATACACGGCGCGGATCCTGGATCGCTCCGACCGGCCTCTTCCGACGCCAGTTTCCGTCGCTATTTCCGTCTCGACACATCCGGCGGATCGCGCATCGTCATGGACGCACCGCCGCCCGCCGAAGACACGGCGCCGTTCATTCACGCGGCGTCGGTGCTGGCAGCGGCGGGGGTCGAGGTGCCGGAGATTCTTGCCAGCGATACGGAGCAGGGTTTCCTGCTGCTTTCCGACCTCGGATCGACGACGTTCCTGACACGCCTCCAGGCGCGCCCTCAGGATGCCGATGCGCTCTATGCCGCCGCGAGCAGGCAGCTGGTTCGCCTTCAGGTCGCCAGCGCGCCGGGTGTCTTCGACGACTACGACCGCGCGCGTCTGCTCGCCGAACTGAGGCTGTTCGATCAGTGGTACCTTCAGGCACACCGTCGTGCCGAGTTGTCGGCTCCCCAGCAGCAATCGCTGCTGGCACTCTATGACGTCCTGCTGGCCAACAATCTGGCGCAGCCTCGGGTATTCGTCCATCGCGACTGGCACTCGCGGAATCTGATGATCCTGGGCGCGGCGTCGGACGCTGCGCCCGAAATCGCGGTCCTCGATTTCCAGGACGCGCTCTACGGTCCGATCACCTACGACCTTGTCTCGCTGCTGCGCGACGCCTACGTCGACTGGCCGGAGGAACGAGTACTGGACTGGGCGGTTCGTCACTGGGAGGCTTCACGCGCGGCCGGCCTGCCGGTGCATCACGACTTCGGCGACTTCTATCGCGATTTCGAGTGGATGGGCCTGCAGAGGCATCTCAAGGTGCTCGGCATCTTCGCCCGCCTCGCGCTGCGCGACCAGAAGCCGGTCTACATCGACGACATGCCGCGAGTGCTTGCCTACGTGCTCGCCGTCTCCCGCCGGTACCGCGAATTCGCCCCGCTGTTCGCCCTGCTGCGGCGAATCGAAGGCGAACCACTGAAGGCTGCCTTCACGTTCTGATGCGTGCGATGATCCTTGCAGCCGGGCGGGGCGAGCGGCTCCGCCCCCTGACCGACGACCGTCCGAAACCACTGGTGGACGTTCGCGGCAAACCGATCATCGTTCACCTCATCGAACAACTCGCCCGCGCAGGCATTCGCGACCTCGTCATCAATCATTCATGGCTGGGCGAGCAACTGGTGCGACGACTGGGTGACGGCGCGACCTGGCAGGTTCGCATCGCCTGGAGCGCGGAGACCACCGCGCTGGAGACTGCTGGCGGGATCGCAAATGCCCGTCATCTACTCGGCAACGAAGCCTTCCTGGTGGTCAACGGCGACATTTTCACCGATTTCGACTTTTCGCTGGCCCGGCCATGGTCAGCACGACTAGTCCGTATGAACCTGTTGGGCATCGGTGTGCTGGTAGCGAACCCCCCGCACAATGCATCGGGGGATTTCTCCCTGCAAGACGACCTGGCAAGCAACGACGAGCCACGCGATCTCACCTGGGCGGGCATCACGGTGATGTCACCGGCTCTGATCGAGTCGGTGGCACCGGGTACGAGGGCACCCCTCGCCCCCTTGTTGCGCATCGCAGCCGCCCAGCGACGACTGGGCGGACAACGCCACGACGGCCTGTGGTCGGACGTAGGAACTTTCGCGCGCCTGCAGGCGCTGAATCAACCAGACCCTTCAGAATCATCTCATCGGGCTCAAACATGACCACACGGAACCCAGTCTATGCAGATCGCCGCCGCCGCCTCGGCGAATCGATCCGTGCAACCGGCGGCGGCATCGCATTCCTGTTCACGGGCCGGGAGGTCATGCGCAATCGCGACAGCGACTATCCGTTCCGCTGGGACAGCTATTTCTATTACCTGACGGGCTTTCCGGAACCCGACGCGGCAATCGCGATCGTCGTGCCGCCCGGCCAACCGGTTCGCTCGATCCTGTTCTGCCGCGAGAAGAACGAAGAGCGCGAGATATGGGACGGGTTTCGTTACGGGCCTCAGGCGGCCGCGCAGATCTTCGGATTTGACGCCGCCCACTCGATCGGTGAAGTCGACACGATCATGGCACGCGAGCTCGCGAATCAGCCCGCCATCCATTACGCGCTGGGCATGGACGAAAGCACCGACCAGCGGGTTCGCGGCTGGCTTGCACAGGTGCGTGCCCAGGCACGCTCGGGCATCACGACACCTGGCAATGCCTTCGATATCCATCGCATGCTGGACGAGATGCGCCTGCGCAAGGACGATCACGAGCTGGGCCTGATGCGACGCGCCGCCGAGATTTCCGCGAATGCTCATATTCGTGCGATGCGAACGACCCGTCCCGGCCGCCATGAATACGAGATCGAGGCCGAACTGCTGCACGAATTCCGCGCCAACGGATCCCAGTCGCCGGCCTACGGGTCCATCGTTGCATCGGGCGCCAATGCATGCGTGCTGCATTATCGGGCCAACGACGCCGCCTTGCGCGACGGGGACCTGCTGCTGATCGACGCCGGTTGCGAACTCGATGGTTATGCGTCGGACATCACCCGCACCTTTCCCGTGAACGGACGTTTCAGCGACGGGCAGCGCGAACTCTACGAGATCGTGCTTGCCGCGCAACACGCGGCCATCGCGGTGACGCGGCCCGGCCGCCATTTCAACGAACCGCATGAAGCGGCGACCCGCGTGCTGGTGCAAGGGATGATCGACAGCGGTCTGCTGACCGGCACTGTCGACGCGGCCCTCGAAAGCGGCAGCTACCGGCGCTTCTACATGCACCGGACCAGTCACTGGCTGGGCATGGACGTTCATGATTGCGGCGACTATCGCGAACGCGGCGCGGCCGCTCCAGCCCCGTCACCGACCGGCGAGGCAGTGGGCGAGCCCGACGCGAAGGCGGTCGAGCCGCCGTGGCGAACGCTGGTGCCCGGCATGGTACTGACGATAGAACCAGGCATCTATGTGCGAGCCGCCGACGATATTCCCGAGCGTTTCCACGACGTCGGCATTCGCATCGAAGATGACGCATTGATCAGTGCAGATGGCTGCGAGATCATCACCAGTGGCGTACCGAAGTCCAGCGACGAAATCGAAAGCCTGATGAGATCGAAATGAAGGTGCAGATTCGCGGCGCCGGGCCGATCGCAATGTCGCTCGCCCTGTTTCTGCTCCGACAGGGCCTGAAACGGCCGGATATCGATCTCGACCTGCCTGCACGTGAAATCGCCCATGGTCCTGCCGCTCGCGCGATCGCCTTGTCGGACGGCTCGTGGCAATTGTTGTCGCGCATCATCGAACTGCCGCAAAGCGCAGCCATTCATGCAGTCGACATCGGCGTACTCGGACATGGACTGCACGCCCGGCTCACTCCCGGTGAACTGGGCCTCCCGGCACTCGGCCGGGTCGTCCGTTATGGCGAACTCTGGCGCGCGCTCTACGATGCGTGTGCCCGCACCGGGCTCACCGATCCGTTGCCCGATCGCCAACGCAGCACCGACGCGAGTGCGAATGCGAGTGCGAGTGCGATCGAAATCGTCGCGGACGGACGAATCAGCGATGTCGCCGATACCCTCGACTTCGGCCAGGCAGCATTGACGGCCGAGCTGCAGCTCAGGCCGTCCGGTCCGTCGGCGACGCTGCTGCCTCGGGACGGCGTCGCCTACGAACGCTTCAAGTCCGATGGTCCGCTGGCGCTGCTGCCACTGC
>JBGSTN010001028.1:0-1581 GCA_041736455.1 Burkholderiaceae bacterium
ACTCGCTGCAGATGGCGTGGAAGTGGAACGCCGGCACGTTTGGACCGGATGAGTACTATCGCACCACGCCGCTGTATGCGAACGGCCGGCTGTTCACCGTCGCGACGACCCGCCGCTCGGTGATGGCGATCGACCCCGAGACCGGCGAGACGCTCTGGATGTACCGGCTGGAGGAAGGCATCCGCTGGCAGAAGGCGCCACGCCAGTTCGCCGGTCGCGGCCCCACGTACTGGACCGACGGGGTGGACGAGCGGGTGATCGTGGTGACGCCTGGGTATCACATGGTCTCGCTCGATGCAAAGACCGGGATTCCCGACCCGAAATTCGGTCGCAACGGCGTGGTGGACCTGCAGGAAGGGCTGGGCTACCCGATGGTGCCGCTGGCAGTGGACGATACCGGCTCGCTGGTGATCTCCGATGCGGCGCCGGCGCGGCGCGCGAAGCCCGGCGAGACCTGGGATCCGGTGAAGAAGATCGGCGCCGATGGCACGGTGGGCATCGATCCCGTGAATGGCCAGATCGCGGCCAGTTCGCCGGCGATCGTGGTGAACAACGTGATCGTCGTCGGCAACTCGTCGATTCACGGCTATTACCCGATCCGCGTCCGCAACATCCCGGGCTTCATCCGCGGCTTCGACCTCAAGACAGGCCGGCAGCTCTGGAAGTTCAACCTGATCCCGCAGCCCGGTGAGTTCGGGGCGGAGACGTGGGAGCGTGGCTCGAAGATCGGCAGCGAGGGCGTGGGCAAGAACGACGCCTGGGCCACCTATTCGGCCGATCCGGAAACGGGCATGGTGTACATCCCGGTCGGCATGCCGCTGATGGACGAATACGGCGGCCATCGCCCGGGCAACAACCTGTTCGGCAATTCGCTGGTGGCGCTCGACGCACGGACCGGCACGCGGAAGTGGCATTTCCAGATGGTGCATCACGACATCTGGGACTACGACACGCCGATGGCGCCGAACCTGATCGACGTCACCGTGAACGGCCGCCGTCGCAAGGCGATCACGCAGAGCACGAAGCAGGGCTGGCTCTACACCTTCGACCGCGTGACGGGCGAGCCGATCTGGCCGATCGTCGAGACGCCGGTGCTGCAGAGCGACATTCCGGACGAGAAGACCTCACCCACACAGCCGATTCCCAGCAGGCCGGCACCGTACTCGCAGCAGGGATTGCTGGAGAGCGACCTCATCGACTACACGCCGGCCATTCGCGACTCGGCGCTGGCGATGGCGAAGAAGTGTCGCATGGGGCCGTACTTCATTCCGGCGGTCACGACCGACGGCGCCAGCAAGACGGGGCTGCGCTGTTCCTGGTATGCGCCTGGCGCCTCGGGCGGCGTGAACATCGATGGCGGTGCCGCATTCGATCCCGAGACGGGCATGCTCTACGTCGCCTCGTTGAGTGGACTGTCCACGATCGGGCTGCAGAAGGACCCGTGCAGCGAATTCCGCTACAGCTCCCCGCGCGACAACTGCGGATTGATTGGCGCCGTCCTGCCGCCGCCGGGCTACACCGCACCGACCTCGCGCGGCGGTGGCTTCGAAGGCCGCAGCAACGCGTCGATGCTGGGCGGTG
>JBGSTN010001031.1:0-1513 GCA_041736455.1 Burkholderiaceae bacterium
ATGCCTCGGTGATCGTGGGCCTCGGCTACACGGGCATTCTCGTGAGTTTCGTCGCACGCCACAATCCGTGGGCGATCCCGCCAGTGGCGCTGTTGTTCGGGGGCTTCGCCGCCGCCGGCAGTCTGCTGCAGCGCCGTCTAGGTCTGCCCGATGCGTCGGTGCTGGTGCTTCAGGGCATGGCATTCGTATTCGTGCTGGGTGCCGAGTCGTTGCGCGGGCGCCTCTTCACGATGCGTCGGCCGCAACCCCGTTTGAAACTGGCGGCGGTTGCCGGCAAGGTGGCAACATGAAATCCTGCCCCCTCACGCGTGAGCGAGCGATGCGAGCCTGGTCCGTCCGGGAACCGGCATGAGCGTCGACGCCTGGCTCGACCTGCTGCTTGCGGTGCTGGGCGGTGCGATACGCGTCGGAACGCCTTTCCTGTTCGTCAGCCTTGGCGAATGCCTGACCGAGAAGAGCGGGCGCATCAACCTCGGACTCGAAGGGGTGCTGGTGTTCAGTGCGATGGCCGGCTTCGGCGGTGCCTACCTGACCGGCTCGCCTTGGCTCGGCGTGTTGCTGGCCGGTGTCAGCGGCGCCCTGCTCGCGATGCTTCACGGCGTGCTCTGTTCGCTGCCGCGAGTCTCCGACATCGCGACGGGCATTGCGTTGATGCTGCTCGGTGCCGGCCTGGCGTTCTACCTCGGCAAGTCGTTGATCCAGCCGCAGGCACCTCAGATTCCGTCGATCGAGCTGGGCGCCTGGAGCGCGTCGCCGAACGTGCAGGCAGCGCTTTCGATCAACGCCCTGTTCCCGTTGGGCGTGGCACTGGCCGCGCTGATGGCGTGGGGATTCGCCAATACGCGCATGGGACTGATCGTGCGCATGGCAGGTGACTCGAGCGATGCCGCGCGCGCGCTCGGCTATTCGGTCAACTCGGTGCGCGTGGCCGCCACCACGGCTGGCGGTTTCATCGCGGGCCTGGGCGGCGCTTCGTTGTCGCTCTACTACCCGGGCAGTTGGAACGAGGGCCTGTCCAGTGGCCAGGGACTCATTGCAGTGGCCTTGGTGATCTTCGCACGCTGGCGAACGTGGCGTTGCCTCGGTGCGGCCCTGCTGTTCGGCGGCGCCGGGGCGATCGGTCCGGCACTGCAGAGTGTGGGGGTGAGCGGCGGCTACAACCTGTTCAACGCGATGCCCTACGCGTTGACTCTCGCGATCCTGGTGACCACCAGCTCGACGAAACGGTCGCTCAAGGGTGCACCGATGGAACTGGGCGTATCGAGATGAACGCAACCACGATAGAAATCCGTTCGCGAAGGAGCGACCTGCGATGACGACCATCCGTTCCGAGCCCTACGCCTGGCCCTTCGACGGCGAATTCACGCCGACGAACACGGCGCTCGTCATCATCGACATGCAGACCGACTTCTGTGGTGTCGGCGGCTATGTCGACAAGATGGGTTACGACCTGAGCCTCACCCGCGCGCCGATCGCGCCGCTCAAGACGCTGCTGGCCGAGGCACGGCGCACG
>JBGSTN010000031.1:0-6304 GCA_041736455.1 Burkholderiaceae bacterium
CGTGCGCCACCCGGCGGTGCAGGTCGGCATCGGTGAGCAATCGATTCAACGCGTCGGCCAGGGCCTGCGGGTCGCGCGGTGCGACGAGCAGCCCGTGCACGCCGTCATCGATCATTTCGGGAATACCGGATATGGCGGTCGACACCACCGGCACGCCCATCGCCATCGCTTCGGCCAGCACGTTGGGAAAGCCGTCGCGGTCGCCGTCGGCCATGATCTGACAAGGCAGCGCGAAGACGTGGGCGCTTCGGTAGATCTCGCGCAATTCATCCTGTGTGACTGCGCTGCACAGTTTCACGTCGTCGCGCAGACCCAGCGAGGCGATCAGCGCTTCGAGCCGTTCCCAGGCATCACCTGGCTCACCGACTATCCGACAGACGAACGGAACACCTTCGCGCTTGAGCGTCGCGCACGCGATGACGAGTTGATCGAAGCCCTTCTTTTCGACCAGCCTGCCCACGGCGAGGATCAATGGGCGACCGGCGGGCGCGATGCCGGGCGCGGGCGCAAAGTAGTCCGTATCCAACCCGTGGTAGATCGCATGCACATCGTCGGGTCGGGGATGGCGGCCTCGCAGGACCTTGGCATTGGCACATGTGCAGGTGGCGACGAAGCGGGCCGCGCCGAGCTTTCGCTCGAGCAGCCGGCCCGGATTCAGTTCGCCCTGGTAGATATCCTTCGCGTGGGCGGTGAAGCTGAACGGAATTCCGGTGAGGCGGCCGACGAACCAGGTGATCGTCGCCACGCCGTGGCAGAAGTGGCCGTGCAGATGACCCACGTCGCCGCTCCGCAGCAGCGCGTCCGCGATCGCGGTCGCCTGGAGAAACTCCTTGATGAAGACCTTGCGCGGACGATGACGCCAGCAGAGCAGCAAGGCGAGCGCCAGCGTACTCAGGTATCTGAGCGGATGTCGCGTCGCCACGGCGATCAGCGAAGGGCGAAACGCGGGCAGGTTCTCGCGCAGCCACTGGTTCAACGATTTTCCCGACAGCGACGTCGCCGCGGGCAGGTAGATTCGCGGTGCCTGGATCGCCTGGACCACCGGATGATCGCGCGGCTCGCCCTCGCGCTTGACGACGAACAGGCGCAGTCGCATGCCGGCGCGTTCGAGTTGATGGATCTCGTGCGCGATGAACGTTTCCGACAGCCGCGGAAAGCCGTTCATCACGTAGGCGACCACACGCTGCGGCCGGGTCGATCGAACGGTGCCGGATTCCCCCGACATCGCCGGCGAAGAAGTCGATGAGGTCATTCGATGCTCACGGAGCCGGGCGCAGCGTCGACGCCATGCGATTCGAAAGGTGGTGGGGTGCGCGACTGCAGCAGCGAGCACAGATATGGCAGATTGCGATCATTGTCGAAGGACGTGGTGACCGCCACCCGGGCGCGCTCACCGAGTGCCTGCGCGAGTGCCGGTTCGTTCAGCATTCGTGCGATCGCCGTCGCCAGCGCCGCGGGATCGTCCGCAGGGACCAGCAGGCCGTTGATGCCGTCTGCCACCAGCTCCGGAATGCCCGAGACCCGCGAGGCGACGACCGGCAGGCCCATTGCCATCGCTTCGAGCAGCACATTCGGAATGCCATCCCGGTCCCCATCGGCGGCGATACGCGCGGGCTGGACATAGACCGCCGCCCGCGCATAGGTCTCGATCACCTCTTCACGCGCGAGCTTGCCGACCAGCCTGATGCGTCCTTCCAGCCCCAGACCGTGGATCCGGGCCTGCAGGCGATCCTGCTCTTCTCCGTAGCCGACGATCTCGCAGCGGAAATCCTGGTCGCGCTCCCGCAGCACCGCGCAGGCAGCGATCAGACAATCGAGTCCCTTCTTCGCGCGCAGACGTCCCACGCTCACGAGCAACGGCGCGCCCGCTTCGGTCGTGCGCCGCGACGGATGAAACACCGCATGGTCGATTCCATGATAGAGCCGGTGCACGCAGGCTTCGGGAGCCAGTGCGGCCAGCACCTGGTGGTTGGCGCACGTGCACGTCACGGTGAAGCGCGCCGACCCCAGCTTGCGCCGCAAGTCGTCGGGTGCCGACAGGTAGATGTCCTTCGCATGGGCCGAGATCGAATAGGGGATCGCCAGCAGGCAGGCGACCAGTTCGGCGATGTCGGCGGGACTGGAGATGAAATGGCTGTGAAGATGACCGATGCGATCGCGACGCAGCTGGTTTGCCAGCCAGCCGGCACGGATGAAGTCCCGCATACCGGGCCGGCCGCGCCGCAGCGCCTGGGCAAATGAGTGCAGGTAGCGCAACGGCGAGGCAAACAGGAGAGCGGCATGCCGATGCGCGAAGTCACCGAAGCGATCGCGCGTGAGAGCAGGAACCTGCACGCACGGCGCCTGCACCCGTGTCACGGCCGGATGGGTGATCGCATCGCTGGCGGGTGCAAGTGAATACAGCTGCAGCGGCATCCCCAGACGTTCCAGGCCCAGGATTTCCTCGAGGATGAAGGTCTCCGACAGCTTCGGAAAGATCCTGACCAGAACGCCGAACCGCGCATGCTGCTTCTCGATGTCGTGATCCATGGTTTTGGTCATCCGATCGTTTCGAACGCGCGTGGCGCCGGCATCGTCGCGACCGGCATCGCCATTTCTTCGAGCGTCCTGCGCAACTTGTCCAGGCACCGGGATCGCGTCGGACCGATGCTGCCTACCGGCGCATCGAGCCTGCGTGCGATCTCCGCGTACGTCAGGGGCTCGTCATCGCGCGGAAAGAGCAGCTCCAGCAGATCCCGGCAGCGACCATCGAGCAGGCACAGCCCGGCGCGCAGCTGGTCGATCTGCTGCCGTTGCGACAGTGCGTCTTCGGCGATCGCCGTTCGATCGACGAGTTCCCAGATCGGTTCACGTTCGGACCAGTCTCCGGACGGCGTCATCGAGACGGTGCGACGTCCACGCCGACACTGCAGCCACGATTCACGCTTGCTCGCCGTGACGATCCACGCCTGCAGGCGTTGCGGATGATCGATGCGAGGCAGGTGTTCGAACAGTCGCGCAAAGACCGTCTGCAGCACGTCGGCCGCCCCATGTCGATCCAGTCCTGCGCGCCTCGCGACAGTGTCGACAAGCGGCGCGTAGCGATCGATCAGTCGCGACCACGCGGCACTTTCACCGCGCACGCATTGCTGCACCAGAGTCACGTCGCAGATAGGATCCATGATCGTCATCCCCGGCGCTTGTTGCCGGTCACCATCGACCAGATCAGGTTCTCGCGGTGTCGAGCACTCGCGTAGACATTGGCGGCGACGTGGATGACGACAGCGACCAGACAGAGATCGACCAGCCGCACGTGCAAGGTCTCGACGGTTTCGTTGCCCCACCAGGCGTCCAGCGTCATCATCCAGCCGGTTACGCCGATGCCGGTCACCGCCGTCATGAGAAAGAGGACCATCAGTGCGCCGGCAGGGTTGTGACCCAGATGGCGCGGCTCACGACGCGCCAGCAGTGCTCGCAGGTAACTCGACAGTCGTCGCCGGCCGGGCACGAAGTTCGTGAAGCGCGCATGCTCGGCGCCGACGAATCCCCAGACCACACGAACCGCGATCAGCGCAAGCGTGCAATAGCCTGCCGTGTGATGCACGAAGCCGATCTCTTCGGTTTCATACCAGGCGATGAAGAACGAGACGACCAGCGCCCAGTGAAATAGCCTGACCAGTGGATCCCACACCCGAACCGGTGCTTTGCTGACTTCATTCATGTTTCCTCCGGCGTATCGCTCTGGCTTCGGATTGCCTTGTCTGCGTATTGCGCTGTCCGGGCTTGCCGAACTAGTTGCGCACGTTGGCCTGCACGATCTCGCCAGTGATCGGATGGAAATAGATCTCGACCTTCCTGCCTTCCTTGTCGTGGCCGTAGATCTCCCAGCACATGCCCTTGGACACATGCAGCTTCTTCACATCGTCGCGATAGCCCTGCTTGTTCAGCTGCTCGTACATCTGTTGCTCGGACAACCATTTGCCGCGCGGCTCGTCGGTGCAGGTGGGACCGGCGATCGCGACTTGCGAAGCGACAGCGAGCGATACGGAAAGAATCGTCTGGCGGGTGTTCATAGGGGTTGGTCCACGCGTTGATTGATCGATAGGTCATTCGGAAAAGCGGTCGAATGTCTGCTGCTCCGGATGCGTCATCGCAATCGGCGTGCCATGCCTGTCGAATTCACGTGACAAGTCCGCCAACCGGGGCATTGCGGACTGCGAGCGAATCAGCCCACGTCGCTGCACGCATCTGCTGCAGCCTTCGATTGGGGGATATCCCCCTGCGCGGTTGGGCAGGATGCCCAATCGGCAATTCGACAGAATCGACAGAAGATTGACGTGGGAAATTTTCCCACTTAGACTGCGCCGCATCGATTGGCAATGGGTGCCGTCGATCCGAGCGGCCATCCCGGTGGAGTGAAATCATGATCAACATGTCACTGGCAGTCGCAGCCACGTCCGCAGCAGTCCCTTCTGTCGCAGGCACGTCCGGGCTTCACGACTTCGCTGCCTCGGCGTTCGAAGCCGGACAGGCGATCCTCATCGTGTTGAGCTTCGCGTCGTTGCACGGATGGGTGTCGGCCGGCCTTGGCGTCGCTGGTACGGCAACGCTGTTTGCCATGGCTGCCGCGCTGGACGACGCGGATCTGCTGACGCTGGTCGCCGGCGATGCGACACAGTGTCTGCTCGGCATCGCCGTGGCCGCGATCGGTCTGCGCTTTCTGGTCTGCGCGATCGGACGCGAGCCGGTCGACCGTTTCGTCTGCCGTCGCAACGAAACGCACGCCTCCGATCGCAGACGACTGCATGCCATGCTGTCCGGCGTCGCGTTGCCGGCGCTGGGCGTCGTCGCGTGTCTGGTTCTGATCGGTCGCGACACGCTGTCGCGCGCCATGGCCTTGTACGACGCACAGGACGAGGTGGGTGTCGTTCTGATCGGCGTCATGGCTGCGGTGATCAACCTGTCGGCGCTGGCTGCCCTGGTCACGATGGCGGCTCCCCCGGCCACGTCCGATCGATCGATGCTGACACCGCTGATGGCAATCGGACTCGGTGCGATGCTCGTCTCGGCTGGCGTGTTCAACGCGGGCGTTGCCGTGGGTGTCCGGTGGCCGGCGGGTGAATCGACCATGATCGTCCTGGTGACGATACCGGCCGCACTCGCTGCGCTTGCCGCACGGATCGGAAGCCGTGCAGCCAGCGGCAGACGAAGCGGAACGAACGACCATTGATATGGGAAATTTTCCCATTTATAGTTGAGCTCATTCCAACCCACCTGCGCCGACATGCCCAAGCAGAAGTCGTCCCCTACCAAGGTCCGAACCCAGGCAATGCGCGAGAAGATTCCGGCGCGCGTCGCAGACGCGGCGCGGCGCATCCTTGCCCCGCTGGCCCAACTCTTCGTTGCCCATGGTCTCAAGTTCGGCGATGCCGAGAAGCTGCTCAAGCAGGCGTTCTATGAAGCGGGTCTGCGCGAATTGGCCCGTGCCGACATCGAATCGAACGTCAGTCGCCTGAGCGTCAGCACGGGCCTTCATCGCAAGGATGTGAAATCCTTCACGGATGCGTGCCACGAGGTGGCCGCGGCACGTCCCGGTGTGGACGATATCGCGAGCATCGACAGCGGATCCTATGCGTCGCGTCTCTACACGCGCTGGACAACCGACCCGGCATGCCTGACCGGTACCCGCGTGCGCGACCTGCCGCTGCGCGCCGAGGCCGAGGAACCGAGCTTCGAGTCGCTGGCGCGGGAAGTCAGCAATGATGCGCATCCGCGGGCATTGCTCGAAGAGCTCAAGCGCCTCGGTCTGGTCGAGATCATCGACGAAGGCAACACCGTTCGACTCAAACCCGGCGGTTTCGTTCCGCTCTTCGAGCGCACGGAGATGCTGGCGTTGCTGGGCGACAACCTGGCCGACCACCTCGAGACGGCGGTCGGCAACGTCCTGGCCGACAGTGACAAGCGTCTCGAGCAGGCCGTGTTCATGGAAGGCCTCAGCGCCCGATCGGTGACGCGCGTCGAGGCTCAGTCACGTCAGCTGTGGAGCAGCAACATGCAGTCGCTGGTCCGGTCGATCACACGTCTGGCGCAGGTCGATGCCAAGTCGTCCATCGACGAGCGGTACCGGCTGCGCATCGGCATGTACTTCTATACCGACCGCCCGCGCGCGACCGAGACGGATGCTCCCATCACCGACATCGCCCAATCCAATCCAACCAGCAAGACTTCTTCAAGGAGCTGAATCATGCAATCCCATCACTCGCGACGCCTTTGCCTGCGTCCCCTCGCAATGCTTGTCAGCCTCGCCGCCGTCACGGCTTGCGGC
>JBGSTN010000452.1:0-5177 GCA_041736455.1 Burkholderiaceae bacterium
CGAGATCCGCGACCAACTCGTTGGCAGTTCGCCCGGTGGGCGCCGGCGCCTGTCCGGCCACGCCGATGCCTGCGTCGAAATCCGGGTGCTCCAGCAGCATCTGGGCGTCTCCCGGCTTTTCGAGCAAGGGGCGGGCGCGCCGGGTCGTCCAGAGTGCCTGGTGGAAGTGATCGACCCGGCCGGTTCCGGTGAAGTTCTCCCTCACCCGCCTCGCGATTGTGTCGTCAGGTCGTTCAGCCTGGCAGGCATGTGGCAGTACCGCGCAGTCGAATGTCACTTCGCGTGCCGCATGAACTGCGGCAAGATCGACAGCCTGGTACTTGCCGATGATCACCACCAACAGCAGCAGCGAAACCAGCAAGGCCATGCCTGCGACTGCTTCGATCAGGCCCTGTCCGCTCGCCGTTATTCGATGGTTATGCTCGCTCATCACGTCTCCGGTCAATAGCCTTGTGCGAGCGCCGTCTCGGCCGGTGACGGCGCGACCAGGCGGACTTGCCAGTAAGGGTTGTAGAGGCTCGCGAGTTCTTCGCGTGCCAGCGGCCCGGGCGGACGACGGAAGTAGACTTCGGCTGCTGCGAGAGCACGGATCTTTTTGGCGGCGACCTCGCCGCGACCCGCCAACCGCTCCGAGCCCGCCGGAACCTTGCGTGCCAGGCGAACCTGTGTTCCGGGCATGCTAGCCAGCACCGCGACCCGGCTCGTCGGAAATCGCGCGTTCTGGAGTCGTTCGTAGTTCAGATCGAAGACACGTGCGATACCGGTACCTGTGTGGCGCGGGCGATCGCCTTCGGACAGTTCGTTCTCGGCTTCTTCGAGCGCTTTCGGATTGAGTCCGACCCCGCCGGGATCCGCCAGAATCTCGTCACGCTGCCCGACGGCGGATACCTGTGCCGCTCCCCAGCCGATCTTGTACGCCTCCTGCGACGCACAACGGCGTGACCAGCTGAACGTCGGCACGTGAACAGAAGCGGTATCGGCAGCTTCCCATCGTTCGAGATCCGGGCTCATCGTGGTGCCGCCGCGTTTGCGGATACCGAGGCCGATGCATGCTCCAAGCGCCTCGATGATCAGATCACCATCGCGCGGACCACGCGTGAACTCATCGAGCGAGCGCATCACGAGTTCCTTGAGACGTTGCCTGTCATCGTCGCTTTCGTAGCGACGTGTGAAGTCTTTCCATGCCGCGCCATCCGGCAATGCGAAGGCGAAGAAACGCGGATCGCCGGCCTTGACGACTTCATTGGCCACTGCGCCTGCGCCGAACGTGCCGGCGGTGTAGTGCATGATCTGCTGGCTCTGCGCGAGCAACGTCTTGTAGCCATAGCCCGGCGAATCGCGCATGAGGATTTCAGCGGCGGCGGCGTACTGCGTGGCGAGGCGCGAGTAATAGGCCACCTCCGCCACGACCTCGGTCACGACGCGCAATGGCGGATAGACCTGCGCGATGTCGTCGACCGATTCGGTGAACGTCTCGAAGTAGCGTGCCCAGGATTCCAGCGTGACCGCCTGAGCCACCGCGACTTCCTGCGCGATGATGGCTCGATTCGTGTAGGCCGTGTAGTTGAGCACACGAGCCCGCCACGATGCGGCGCTCCAGGCTGCGCTGTCGGCAGCAGCTACCAGCCTGGATTTCGCACTCGTCATCTGACCGATATCGAACAGGAACAACAGACCGGCTGCGCAGGCGGCGGCAAACAGGAGACTCAATACGAGCACGCTGCCCCGTGCATTGCGCAACGCGAGCGCGACGCACGGGTCGCGCCTGGTTCGACCGGTCATGACAAGATCTCCGCGACTCAGAGATCAGTTGGTATTGCCGTCGTGGTAGTCCTTCAGGCCTTTCCGCTTCTCTGCCTTCGTGGACGCCTGAGTCGCATTGGTATTGGCAGCAGTGGTCGCAGTCTGCGCCGTCTGTCCGGCAATTTCGAGCGCCAGTCCGGCTGTCTGGTTGCGTACGGTTTGTCCCAGCAATGAATACGTGCCAATGGCTGCCACGGCAATCAATGCAACGATGATGATGTACTCGGTCATGCCCTGGCCCGTCTGGCCAGTGCGACGCGCACGGAACTTCTCGGGACCCATCGACGAACGCGCTGCCTCGATACTCTGCATCTCTTCTCTCCCTGGTGAACGATCGGATTGAAGAATGCGCGCGAAAAAACCCTCGAACAATTGGACGTGATGCCTAGGTCGCAGCGAGTGGATCGACCTCCCGCGGTTCATCGAAGTCCGTTCATCGGATGCTGCATTCACAGCGTTGGATGAGCCCGACCGCACACGAATTCGCCCGTTGCCACGGGCTAGGATGATCACATCCCGACACCCAGACACGTGCGAGCGCAGCGACATCCGGGACCACGCGCACGCCGATCCGAGCAGGAATTCGTCATGTCCAGATCACCGTCTCTGCCGCGACTGTTCTCAGCCAGTGCCGTCAGTCTGCTGCTACTCGCCGGATGCGGAAGCGGCGCAGACGATCGTGTCGGCACGGCCGAGACGGAAACAGCCAGCAGCCCCTCCTCCACCATAGCGGGCGATGGCGATACGGTGAGCGGGACGACAGGCGGTGCCGCCACGACTACTGGCGGACAGACTACCGTGCAGGGCACGACGACCGTCACAGGTTCGCCGAGTCCGACGACTTTGCCTCCACCTGCCAAGCCGACGCCAGGTGCAACCGACAAGACGCCAACGAACATCAGCGACCTGAGCAAACCGGGCGCGACCGTCGGCGGCAGCGTGCCGGCCGCGCAGAACACGTCGGCGATCCAGGGCTTCTGGGATTTCTCGACGACAGAGGGGCCGGTCGACAGGTTGTATGAGCTGATCAGCGCTGACGGCCACATCTCCTACTTCGACTGGGACAACGACGACTACGGCACCGGACGTGATTGCTTCGACGTCGAGACGTATTCGTTCACGGCGCTGGGCAACGATCGCTATTCGTTCGACGGCACGGTGCTGACGATGAAGGTGATCGGTGATCTCTTGCATGTGAGCGAAGCGGGTGGCGAGATCCTGACCTTTCCCGAACGCGTGTCGATCGATCCGTCGCTGCTGGTTCGCTGCGATTGATCGGATCCGGAAGATCCGGCATCCGGTGCACCCATGAAAAAACGGCCAGCGGGTGAACCCCACTGGCCGTTCGTCAGATCAATGGTGATCGATCAGGCGGCTTTGGACTTGTCGAAGAACTGTGCGTCTTCGGTCGAGCCTTTGAGCGCCGCCGTCGAGGCTTCGGCTTCGATCGTGGTCGTGACCGCGTCGAAATAACCGGTGCCGACTTCGCGCTGATGCTTGACCGCTGTGAAGCCACGCTCGGCCGCCGCGAACTCCTTCTCCTGCAGCTTCACGAACGCACTCATCTGTTCGCGCGCATAGCCATACGCCAGATCGAACATGCCATAGTTGAGCGCATGGAAACCGGCCAACGTGATGAACTGGTATTTGTACCCCATCGCGCCGAGTTCGCGCTGGAACTTGGCAATGGTGGCTTCGTCGAGATTCTTCTTCCAGTTGAACGATGGCGAGCAGTTGTACGACAGCATCTTGCCCGGAAACTGCTTGTGGATCGCATCGGCGAACTGCTTGGCGAACTTCAGGTCCGGAGTGCCGGTCTCGCACCAGATCAGGTCGGCATAAGGCGCGTAGGCGAGCCCGCGCGAAATGGCCTGCTCGATCCCGTTGCGTGTCCGGTAGAAGCCTTCCACGGTGCGCTCACCGGTGAGGAACGGCTTGTCGTTGTCGTCGACATCCGACGTCACCAGGTCGGCGGCTTCCGCATCGGTACGGGCGAGCAGGATCGTGGGCACGCCCATCACGTCGGCCGCGAGTCGGGCGGCGCTCAACTTGGCGACCTGCTCCTTGGTCGGCACCAGGACCTTGCCGCCCATGTGGCCGCACTTCTTGACCGATGCGAGCTGATCTTCGAAATGCACGCCCGAGGCGCCGGCGTCGATCATCGACTTCATCAATTCGAACGCATTGAGCACGCCGCCGAAACCGGCTTCGGCATCCGCCACGATCGGGGCGAAGTAGTCGATGTAGCCCTTGTCGCCGGGGCCTACGCCTTCCATCCACTGGATCTGGTCACATCGCGTCAGGGCGTTGTTGATCCGGCGCACGACCTGCGGCACCGAATTGGCGGGATAAAGGGACTGGTCGGGATACATTTCGCCAGCCAGGTTCGCGTCGCCGGCGACCTGCCAACCGGAGAGATAGATCGCCTTCAGGCCGGCCTTGACCTGCTGCATCGCCTGATTACCCGTCAGGGCGCCCAGTGAATTGACGAACGGCTCTTCGTTGACCAGCTTCCACAACTTCTCGGAACCGCGCTTGGCCAGCGTATGCTCGATCTGCACGGACCCACGCAGCTTGACGACGTCTTCTGCGCTGTAGGTCCGCTTGATGCCGCGCCAGCGCGGATTTTCGGACCAGTCCTGCTGTAGTTGCTGTGCCTGTTGCTCTCGCGTTGCCATGAAAACTCCTGAAGGAAAAAAAGATAGCGCTGGCGCCTGATTAACCTAAGATTTTAGCGGGTTTTGTTGCGCGGCAGCAGGAATTCCCACGAACATTTGACGATTTATTCCTTCTTTTTATCAATGACTTGCCTTCATTTCTCACAAAGCGATAACTTGTTTTTCACACCGAAAAAATGCTTTGTTGCATCACAGCAATTTTTCGTCAAGTGAAATATGGGTTGCTGGTACTGCAATCACCGCTGTCGCGGCCCGTTCTTCCGGGAGCGACTCGACGTCGCTGAGACGCCGCGTGATGGCCCGCGAACGCGTCTCGGCGTGGCCTATGCTGCCGGCCGCCTTTTCGAGTTGCTGGCGGGTCTTGGCGAGCATCTCGCCGAATTGCGTGAATTCGGCTTTCACCGCACCGAGCAGGCGGCGGATCTCGCCTGACCGTTGTTCGATGGCGAGCGTGCGCAAGCCCATCTGCAAGCTCGACAGGATCGCGGCCAGTGTCGTGGGGCCCGCGAGGATCACCCGATGATCGCGCTGCAGGTCGTCCAGCAGGCCGGGTCGGCGCGCGAGTTCGGCAAAGAGCCCCTCGACCGGCACGAACATCAGCCCGAAATCGGTCGTGTGCGGCGGCACGATGTATTTCGCGCGAATCGATCGACCCTCGTGCCGGATGCGAGCCTCGAGCTTGCGGCCGGCGACTTC
>JBGSTN010000214.1:0-5779 GCA_041736455.1 Burkholderiaceae bacterium
CGCCTCGCCGCAGCCCTGACAGGCGCGGTGCCCGCTGTTCAGACTGTTGTGGCGCTCGGTGCTCGACTGCACGCTGCGCTGCTCGGGCTCGAGCAAGCGGTTGCCGACCGTGAATGTACCGGTCTGGTAGAACTTCACTGAATGCGTCATCGCTTGCCTCTTCTGCCTCTTAATTCAGGATGAAGCCGTCCATGAACAGCAGCCCCTGGCTCGCCGTGGCCGTGTCACTGCGCACGCCCGCCGCACTCGCATCGGCGATCGGGCCCTCGAAGGTGTGGCGGTTCGCATGCTCGACCGCCTCGATCGTCACCATGCCGGCGAGCGCGGCGGTGACAACACCCTGGCCACCTCCACCGTGAATGCGGGTTTGCAGCATGGGGCGGGGTCCTCCGGGAATGCGCGGGATTCGCGGAGGGTAGCACTGCCGCGTTGGCAAAAAGGTCGATAGGCGACGGCGTTGGACGACATCAACGTGAGCCGCGTCAACAACTGCGCACTTATCGATGCCGTCGGCCCTGCCGATGAATGCCCGTCGATCGTGTTGGTAGCCTGTCTTACTGATCTGCGAACGCAGCCAGGCCTTCCTCGTCGAGCGTCCGCTTGAATGCGGCAAAGGCTTCGTCATCGGTCTCGAACAGATCGTCCCAGACGATCGACGTTCCGCGCTCATTGACGACTTCGAGCAGCCAACCAGGCTCCGCGCCAGTGTAGATTTGAACGTCCAGATCCACGCCTTCGTGCGTGACCACCTGACAATGGGGCGAGTAGATGAGAGTGACGTCATCCGGATCGTGCATGCCCTCGTCATTGGGGATCTCATCGGTCAGTTCACCGGTGACTCGATCCGGATCTGCCCAGTCCGGGCATCTAGGGCAGTTTTCGCCTTCGGGGTAATCGATCCCTTCTTCGTGCGGACACCCCATCAGGCCGTCGATCGTGACAACCCGCTGAACCTCACACGATTTCATCCAGCTCACGACTTCCTCGATCAGACCAGCGTCATCGCGAATATCGCCCTCGTCGGCGAACCAGGTCTCCAGCTCCCCGGGCGCTTCGTCTTCCCCATAGATGATGGCAGATACCAGCTTGGTGGCCACGGCCTTGGTCGGGCCGTAGTAGACCATGGTGGCCGCCGGATAGTCGCGTTTGGGCTGACGCTGTCGCTTGGCCAACCATTCACGGGCACGGCGAATCTTCAGTGACATCTCGAGACCTCCGGATCGCATCGTATAGGCATCGCCGCCTTGTTGCCTTGTTGCCTTTTCATACCTCACAAGGTATATATGAACTTTGTACCTTATGAGGTATATCATTACTTCGCACCTTGCAAGGTAAATTCAATAGATATACCCTGCAAGGTATCGCTTGCAACTGTACTCGGAGGTGTGATGACCCGCTATCTGGTTCCAACAGCCAACGAGTTGGGCGAACTGGTTCGTGGCTACCGCAAGCAATTGGGCTGGACACAGGCACGACTCGCCCTGCAAGCGGGGCTGTTTCCCAAGACCGTTTCCGCTCTGGAAGCAGGCAGCGGAAAGGTGCTGCTTGTCAACGTCATGCGGTGCCTGTCGGCCCTCGATGTCGACTTGTACCTGGCGTCACGGCCTCGGGCTCAAACGTCGCAGGTAACAGAAGCGCGCGAGACCTCTTTATCGAAAGCCAAGCCGGTTTCAACAGAATCCGCAAAGGGCAAAGCGCCGCATGCGCGAAACGAAAAGGTCGCCAAGACAATCCAGGCAACGCCCGAATCTGCCGGAATCGAGGACGCCCGCGACACGAAAGCTGGTGCCAGGATAGCTGGTGCTAGTAAAGCGGGTGCCAGCAAGTCTGGTGCGAATCAATCTGGTGTCAGCAAAGCGGGTGCCGAGAAAGCCGGCGCCACGAAACCCCGCATCGAGAAAACCTCACGTCCGCGAACCACGCTGCCGAACACGAAAGCGCTGAAGGAGAAGTGGTAGGCCATGGGGCGGCGACGCAAGTCGATTCGCCTGTGCGTCTGGATGAACGGTATTCCCGTCGGGACGTGGGAAGTCGACAGCGGCGGCCGGCATCGCTTCACGTATGACGATAACTGGATGGCGAGCGAGCTCGGACGCCCAATCTCGCTCTCGATGCCGCTGCGGCCCGGCGCGGCATACAGCGGGGATGCCGTTCGGAACTTCTTCGAGAACCTGCTGCCGGACAACCGAGTCATCCGTGAGCGACTCCAGGCGCGATTCCACACCCCATCGACGAGCGCCCCGGACCTGCTCGCCGAGGTCGGGCGTGATTGCGTCGGTGCGCTCACTCTCTTGCCAGAAGGTGAGTCGCCCGAAGGCTTCGACCGCATCGAGGGCATCCCGCTCACAGACGGCGACATCGAGCATGCGCTCGAGCGCGTCACCGTCGATGCACGACACGCCGATGATGATGACTTCCGGATCTCGATTGCCGGCGCTCAGGAGAAGACGGCATTGCTGCGCGTCAATGGCCAATGGATGCGCCCGACCGGTGCAACGCCCACCACGCACATTCTCAAGCTGCCACTGGGCGTTCCGCCATCGGGTATCGACCTCACGACGAGCGTCGAGAACGAATGGCTGTGCGCCAGAATACTGGCCGGCTTCGACGTACCCGTAGCCTTGGGCGATATCGGTCGTTTCGGTGCAAGCACCGTGCTGATCGTGCCTCGCTTCGACAGACAACTCTCATCCGACGGCACATGGCTGCTGCGCCTGCCACAGGAGGACTTCGCCCAGGTGTGTGGCGTCGGACCGGATGCCAAGTACGAGGCTGACGGCGGACCGGGCATCACCGTCATCCTCGAACGCCTGCTCGGCTCGACGCAGGCGACAGCGGACCGACACGACTTCTTCCGGACGCAAGTCATCTTCTGGATGCTGGCAGCCATCGACGGACATGCCAAGAACTTCAGCGTGTTCATCGAACCGCGCGGACGCTTCCGGCTCACGCCCCGCTATGACGTGCTCTCGGCCTACCCGGTGCTCGGACACGGCCGTGGCAAGCTTTCGCGTGACAAGGTCAAGATGGCAATGGCCGTGTGGGGCACGAACCGCCACTACAAATGGCATGAGATCCGCCGGTCCCACTTCGAGCACACCGCGGCCGCCTGCGGGATGGGGGCGTCGGTACGTCGTCTCATCGACGACTTTGTCGAGCGCACGCCTGACGTCATTCACACAGTCGGTACGGCACTGCCTCCTGGCTTCCCTGCTGCGGTCAGCACGCCGATCCTTGACGGTTTGGCCGCCGCAGCCAAGCGTCTTGCGGCAAGCCGATAGCGCGTGGGGCCAACGAGGGCATTCGAGAGAGAACTGGACCGACCGACAAGAGCGTCATTGTCGTACTGCAGGACTGCATTCTTGACCCCGTACAGCGCAAGAAGGTCTATCAGGCAGAGTCGGAACTCCGCGAACGTCTCAAGCCGCTCGCCGTGATACGCGCTGGTTGAGCAGACTCTCGGCAGGAATGTTGAACGACTGGTTCAACGCCCGGATCATGCGTACCGTGAGCGGGCGCTTGCCCGCGAGAATTTCGTAGATGCGATTCTTGCGACCGATGGCGGGAACCAGATCATCGACTGTGAGGCCCTGCTGCTCCATGCGGAACTTGATGGTCTCAACAGCGTCGGGAAGATCCATCGGAAAATGCTTGCGCTCGTAGGCCTCGATCAGCGTGACGAGCACATCGAGCCGATCACCGGCTGCGGTGCCGAGTTCGGCCGTCATCAGCGTATCGATCTCTCGCAGCGTCTCACGATAGTCGGTCTCGGTCTTGATCGGGCGAATTTCCATGAAGCTCCTCAGATGGTCTGCGCATCGATCTGGTCGTACTGCTGATGAGTTCCAACGAAGCGGATATAAAGCACACGGTGCGGATAGTTGATCGGTTGCACGGCAATCCTCGCCCTGCAGGCCCTGCAGGGCGGGGAAAAGAGTGCGGACGGCGAAGCCGTCCTTGCGGCCTAGGCTCTGAGTCTGCTGCGGTTCAGAGGAATGGCTGGATAATAGGTTCGTTCTACGACTTTTCGCTCAGTAGCCGGCCCGAACAGTGCGCCGCTAGGCCTCTGTTTTCAATGGCCAGGCATTCTCTCGAACCATGCAACGACTGCAAGCCTACAAGTTCGAACTCATGCCCGATGGCGCGCAGGCGCGCGACATGCGTCGATTTGCAGGTTCGTGCCGATTTGTCTACAACAAGGCGCTGGCGTTGCAAAAGGCCAATCACGAAGCCGGCAACTCGTTCATCGGGTACGTGGCGATGGCCAAGCTCCTCACCACCTGGCGGCACAGCCCCGAGACGGCGTGGCTCTCACGAGCGCCCGTGCATCCGTTGCAGCACGCGCTCAAGGACAACGACCGAGCCTTCAAGAACTTCTTTGGCAAGCGCGCCAGGTTTCCGCGCTTCAAGAAGAGGGGCGTGAGCGACAGCTTTCGCTATCCGGATGCCAAACAGTTCAAGATTGATGCCGGCAACGGCCGCGTGTATCTTCCCAAGCTCGGCTGGATGCGCTACCGCAAGAGCCGCGAACTGCTCGGCACGGCGCGCAACATCACCGTGTCGGGCCACGGCGGCAAATGGTTCGTGTCGATCCAGCCCGCACGCGAAGTGGACTCGCCGATCCATCCGTCCACCTCCATGGTCGGCATCGACGTGGGGATCACCCGCTTTGCCACCTTGAGCGACGGCAGTGTCATCGAACCGCTCAGCAGCTTTCGCAAACATGAGCAACGACTGGCTCACTACCAGCGGGAGATGTCGCGCAAGACCAGGTTCAGCAACAACTGGAAGAAGGCACGAGCCAAGGTCCAGAAGCTCTATACGCGCATCGCCAATGTCCGGCGAGACTATCTGCATAAAAGCTCGACCAGGATCAGCCAAAACCACGCGATCGTGTGCATCGAGGATCTGCAGGTCCGGAACATGTCCAGGTCAGCGGCAGGCAGCCGCGAAGCACCGGGGCGAAACGTCAAGGCGAAGTCGGGCCTCAACAAAGCGATCCTGGATCAGGGTTGGGCCGAGTTCCGCCGGCAACTCGAATACAAGCAGGCTTGGCGAGGAGGCGAGCTGCTGGCAGTACCACCGTGCAACACCAGCAGCACCTGCCCGCGCTGCGGTCATGTGGCGGCGGAGAATCGTCAGACGCAGGCCCGGTTCGCCTGTGTGAAATGCGACTACGAGAACCACGCCGATCTGGTCGGCGCGCTCAACATCTTAGCGGCAGGACATGCCGTGTTGGCTTGTGGAGGAACGGCGCAGTCGGGCCGTCCGGTGAAGCAAGAACCCCCCGAAGCGACTGCACAAATCAACGCGTAGCGCCGTAGGAATCCCCTTTCTTCAGGGAGGGGAGGATGTCAAGGCGCTGCTCGAGAAGGACCTGCGCTGCCTCGATGCGCACGCCCACCTCGGCAATCTCGAATTCGAACACCGCCCGAAGCAGGCACTCGCGCACTACGAGATCGGCATGGCGATCGGCGCGTACGTCCTCGGCACAGACTTCACCGGCGTGCTCCCCTGGGGGCTCATCGACAACCGGCCGTTCCTGCGTTGCATGCACGGCGTGGGGATATGCACGTGGCGGCTCGGGGATGTCCGCGCGGCCAAGGCCCTGTTCACCAAGATTCTGTGGTTGAACCCCGGCGACCACCAGGGCGCGCGCATCAACCTCGCGGCCATCGACGCGGGCAAGCGGTGGGAAGACGATGGGTGAGACGCAAAGTCAATAAATGCGCGAAGCGACCGAACCCACGTCGCGCAGCAGGCTCTCGGCGATCGGGCC
>JBGSTN010000291.1:0-2430 GCA_041736455.1 Burkholderiaceae bacterium
GAGCGCGGCGTCGTCGTCGGTGCGCATCCGGGCTATGCCGATCGCGCCGGATTCGGCCGCCGGGTGATCCCGATGAAGATGGGCGAGATCCAGCGTCTGGTTGCCACCCAGATCGGTGCGCTGATGGGAGCAGCCGCGTTGGCGGGCACGTCGGTCCGATACGTGAAGCCCCATGGTGCACTCGCAAACCTGGCTGCGGACGACCGACCCGTCGCCGAAGCCATCGTGCGTGCAATCGTCGCGATATCGCCGTCGCTCGCCGTTCTGGCCATCTCCGGAACAGAACTCGAACAGACTGCGCGCAGCAATGGCCTGTCGGTCTTCAGCGAGATCTTCGCCGATCGTGGATACCTGCAGAATGGTCGCCTGGTGCCGCGCCAGCGCGCCGGCGCGATGATCGATGATCCGCATCATGCGGCCGACCGCTTGATCGAATTCTTCAGGACCGGCCTGATGCCGACGATCGACGGTCCGCCCATCGCGCTGGAGGCCGATTCGATCTGTGTGCATGGCGACAGTCCGGGCGCCGTTGCGATGGCCTCCCACGTCAGGGACCGGATGGTGGGCGCGGGATTCGAGCTGGCGCCGTTCTTGAGCAAGGCCGCGATTGCCGAGTGAGTCGAAGCAGCGGATGCCGCCTGCGTCATCTTCGTCGCGCGTTTTCCAGACCGCCGGAACCAGGGGTATGGCATGACCGCTGCCGATGAACATCGCCAGCCCGTCTTTCGTCCGATCGCCGAACATGGCGTGCTGGTCGAGTTCGGCGACGAGATCTTGCTCGACACCAATCGTCGCGTCAGGCAACTCGACCAGGCGATCGCCGCTGCTGCGATCGATGGCGTGACCGAGGCGATCCCTGCGTATACGAGTCTTCTCGTCGGCTTCGACCCGATCGTCACCGATCACGAACAGGTGCAGGCCGCAATCGTCGAATTGCTCGCCCACGATCATGCCGCCCCCGGACCGGGCCGCACGCGCGAAGTGCTCGTCTGCTACGACGACGAACTCGGGCCCGATCTCGATGCGGTGGCGGACGCCGTGGGTCTGTCTCGCGAAGCGGCCATTGCCAGTCACCTGGGCGGTCGCTACCGCGTGTTCATGTACGGGTTCGCGCCGGGCTACGCATACCTGGCAGGTGTCCCTGCAGCCTTGCAACGTCCGCGCAAACCGGCCGCCGTGCGCGGCATCGCGGCCGGCAGTGTCATCATCGCCGGTCCGCAATGCCTGGTGACGACCATGATCATGCCCACGGGATGGTGGATCATCGGCAGATCACCCACGCAGATCGTCGACGACGGGGCGGACGAACCGTTCCTTTTCGACGTCGGCGACGAGGTCAGGTTCATTCGTATCGACCGCGCAGCCTTCGACGAACAGATGGCAGGGCGCTGATCGATGAGCACGGCCCGATTCGTCGTCGACAACGTAGGGCCGCACGTGAGCATGCAGGATGGCGGAAGACCTTCGCTGATGCGCTATGGCGTGCCGTGCTCCGGTCCGATGGATCGCTATGCATTCGCGGCGGCCAACACAGCGCTCGGCAATGAAGCAGGCGCAGCGGGCATCGAAGTATCCATCGGCGGCATCGCGCTGCGCTGCGTCGAACACGGGGCGACCATCGCCATTGCCGGCGGTGGCTTCCGGGTACTCGTCGACGACCGCCAGATTGCCGCATGGTCGGTTGTCGACCTGCTGCCCGGCATGAGATTGACGATCAGGCCGGGATTCTGGGGAAACTGGTGCTACATCGCATTCAAGGGCGCGCTGAATGCTCGCGCCTGGCTGGGTAGCGTCTCGACGTATGGGCCGTCGAACATGGGCGGTGGACGATTGATCGCCGGGCAGGAATTGCTGATCGATGAACCGGAGATCCGACATGCTGTGCAACGCGATGTCATCTGCCCCGTATTTGCCCGCCCGCGTCCCGACCTGCACGTCGTCCTCGGACCGCAGGACCGCTTCTTTGCCCAGGAAACCATCGAAATGCTGCTCGACCAGCCATTCCGATTGACTGATGCCTACGATCGAATGGGCGTCAGGCTGTCGGGACCTTCGCTCAGATCCGCATCGGCGTTGTCGATACCGTCGGAAGGCATCGTTCGCGGGTCGATACAGGTGTCGGGTGACGGCATCGCCACGGTGTTGCTCGCGGATCATCAGACCACCGGCGGCTACCCGAAGATCGCCACGATCCTCGCAAGCGAACTCGACCGTTTCGTCCAACTGCGCAGTCGCAGCCAGATCCGCTTCCATGCCGTGACGCCCGCCGAGGCGATACAGATCACGCGCACGACTGCCCAGTCGCGCGCGCGTTTCATGACCATGCTCGCCACCGAAGCCGGACGTCGCTAGCGATCGATCCGTCGGCGGTGGCTCATCGATCAGATGGCCGCGGTCCCGCCCGATGCTGCAACGGCATCTTTCGCGCGG
>JBGSTN010000305.1:0-3412 GCA_041736455.1 Burkholderiaceae bacterium
TTCGGGCCCCGGCGCGGCGCTGGGCGTCGATATTCGCGATGGCTTCGAACTGGCCGTCAAGCTGAACGGCGGCAAGCTCGGAGGCCTGCCGGCGGAGATCATCGTGGCCGACGATCAGGCCAGCCCCGACATCGGACGTCAGACGGCGGACCGCTTCGTCAAGCGCGACAAGGTCGATTTCATGACCGGCATCGTCTTCTCCAATGTGATGCTGGCCGTGGGCGCACCCACGTTCGCCAGCAAGACTTTCTATGTCAGTGCGAATGCCGGTCCGTCGCAACTTGCCGGCGAGCAGTGCAATCCGTATTTCTTCAGTATCGCGTGGCAGAACGACAATCTGCACGAGGCGGTCGGCAAACATGTCCAGGACAAGGGGTTCAAGAAGGTCGCACTGATAGCGCCCAACTATCCGGCTGGCAAGGACGCGCTCACTGGTTTCAAGCGCTTCTACACCGGCGAGGTGGCGTTCGAGGCCTACACGCCGATGAATCAGCTCGACTACGGCACCGAATTGTCCAAGCTGCGTGCTGCGCAACCCGATGCCGTCTACATCTTCCTGCCCGGTGGCCTGGGCATCAATTTCATCAAGCAGTTCGTCGGCGCGGGCCTTTCGAAGGACATGACGCTGTTCGGACCCGGCTTCTCGGCCGACGAAGACGTGATCAAGGCCGTCGGCGAACCCATGCTCGGTCTGTTCAATGCATCGCACTGGGCGCACGACCTCGACAATGCGGCCAACAAGACGTTCGTGGCGGAGTTCGAGAAAGCCTACGGGCGCCTGCCTTCGCTGTATGCCTCGCAAGGCTATGACGCGGCCCGGTTGATCAATGCCGCCGTGAGAGATGTGAAGGGCAAGCTGGGCGACAAGGCAGCGGTGCGCAAGGCGCTCGCCGATGCGCGATTCGATTCGGTGCGCGGCGCGTTCAAGTTCAACAGCAACCAGTACCCGATCCAGGACTACTACATCCGTACCATCGTGCGAGATGCCAAGGGTCGCATCACCAACCGCACGCTGGGTACCGTGTTCAAGGCGCATGCCGATGCCTACGCCGGCAACTGCAAGATGGCGGCTCCCTGAGCCGAGTCGCGTCGGCAAGCACCGGCGATGACGCCGATCCTGCTGCTCGAACAGACACTGAACGGTCTGCAGTTCGGGCTGATGCTGTTTCTGCTCGCCGCCGGCCTGACGCTCGTGTTCGGCATCATGGACATGATCAATCTCGCGCATGGCTCGCTCTACATGGTCGGCGCCTATCTCGTCGCGACCGCGACGGCCGGGACGGGCTCCTACACGATCGGCCTGTTGATCGGTGTCGCGGCCGCGGCCGCGTTCGGCATGGTTCTCGAATTCACGATTCTCAGGAGACTTTACGAGCGTGACCACCTGTCGCAGGTGCTGGGCACGTTCGCGATCCTGCTGATGTGCAACGAGGCGGTGCGTTTCATCTGGGGTTCGCAACCGATCGAGCTCGGCGCGCCCGCGATGCTGTCGGGGCCGGTGGAGTTGCTGCCCGGTTTCTTCTATCCGGCCTATCGACTGTTCATCATCGCGGTCGGACTGCTCGTCGCTCTCGCGTTGTGGATGCTCATCAGCCGTACGCGCGTGGGCATGCAGCTGCGTGCCGGTGCTTCTAATCGCGATATGGCGAAGGCGATGGGCAGCAACGTGCAATGGTTGTTCACGGGTCTGTTCGGCGTGGGTGCCGCGCTCTGCGCGATTGCCGGCGGCATGCTGGGCCCGTTGCTCGCCGTGCAGGTCGGCATGGGCGAGACGATCCTGATCCCGGCCTTCGTCGTCATCGTCATCGGTGGCATCGGTTCGGTCCGCGGGGCGCTGCTCGGTGCGTTGATGGTCGGATTCGTCGACACCGCCGGGCGCACGTTGATTCCCCTCGTGTTCGAGCGCCTGACCAGTGCCGAGTTCGCGGCCAGCGCGGCCCCGGCGTTGGCCTCGATCCTGATCTATCTGCTGATGGCGGCCGTGCTGTTCTGGAAACCACAGGGACTTTTTCCCGCCCGTGGATGATGCCCCGACAAAGACGCTGGCCACCCCGTCGCCACTCACGCAACGTGTCGATCCGAAGCCGGGCCTGCTCGATCACGCGCTGCATCCGCGCCCGGGTGTCGCCGTGCTGGTCATGCTGCTGCTGCTGCCGTTGCTCGCGACATGGCTGGAGGCCGAGTTCTACATCGGCCTGAGCACCCGCATCCTGATCTTTGCGCTGGCGGCCCTCAGTCTGAACCTGATCCTCGGCTTCGGCGGCATGGTCAGTTTCGGTCACGCCGCGTTCGTCGGCGTCGGTGCGTATACCGTGGCCGTGCTGATGCAATCGGGCCTGACCTCGGCGTGGCTCGCCTGGCCAGCGGCAATGTTGACGAGCGGCTGCGCCGCGCTCGTGGTCGGTGCGATCAGCCTGCGCACGCACGGCGTCTACTTCATCATGATCACGCTGGCATTCGCGCAGATGCTGTATTACCTGGTCATTTCGATGAAGACCTACGGCGGTGACGACGGTCTGTCGCTGCTTGGCCGGTCGCAGATCGGGGCCGGTCTCGACCTGGCCAGCGATACGAGTTTCTACTACGTCGTGTTGGCGATCTGCGTGACCGTGTTCGTGCTCGTCTGGAGGCTGCTCAATGCGCGCTTCGGTCATGTGCTGCAGGCCGTGCGCGAAAACGAGACGCGCATGACGGCGATCGGATTCCCCGTGTTGCGCTTCAAGCTCGTCGCGTTCACGCTGGCCGGGGCACTTGCCGGACTGGCCGGCGCCCTGCTGGCCAATCAGGCGAGCTTCGTGAGCCCGGCACTGATGCACTGGAGTCAGTCGGGCATGCTGATGGTGATGGTGATCCTCGGCGGCGTCGGACACCTGTGGGGGCCGGTCGTCGGGGCACTCGCCTTCCTGCTGCTCGAGGAAATGCTCGGGCTTCACACCATCCATTGGCAGTTCTTCCTTGGCGCGATCCTGCTGGCAGTCGTGCTGGTTGCGCCCAACGGCCTGATGAGCCTCGGGCGCCCGGGAGGGAAACCTTGAGCGCGCCGTTGCTGCAGGTGCGCGATCTCGTCAAGCGCTTCGGCGGTCTCACGGCGATCGACAACGCCGAGCTCACCGTCGTCGAAGCCGAGATCCACGCATTGATCGGCCCCAATGGTGCGGGCAAGACCACGCTGATCCACCAGCTGTCGGGCGCACTCGTGCCCGACGCAGGCCGGATCTCGTTCGATGGCCACGACATCACCGGACTCGCCATGCATCGACGCGTGCAACGCGGGCTTGCGCGTTCGTACCAGATCACCAGCATCTTCGAACGGCTCACCGTACTGGAGAATCTCGCGCTCGCCGTGCAGGCGCGCGATGGCGGCAGCATGCGCTTCTGGACGAATGCACGTGCCGACAGGCGGCGCTACGAC
>JBGSTN010000312.1:0-4914 GCA_041736455.1 Burkholderiaceae bacterium
CCGCGCAGGAAGCCGACGATAAAGACCTGGGAGGCCGCGGCACGGCCATGCACACCGCCGCGCTCGCCATCGAACTCGAAGTTCAGGATCTCGCTTTTGGTCACCCCGTCGGCAGGCCAGCGCCCCTCGCGCCACGACCACGTGCCCATCGTCGCGGCCACCTCGAAGATCTGGCGCAACAGGGCGAGCGTGGGGGTGTTGAGGACGTCGCAAGTGCTGTCCGCGTCGCGACGGATCGATTCACGCCGCTCGATGGTCCAGCCTCCTGGCGCGAACAGGAACGCCGGCGGCCCGAGCCAGAACATATGGATGCCCTTGCCTGAGGCATCGAATTGGCCGAGCGCGTTCGCGGCAATCGAGTCCATGACCTCCCGCTCGAGCACACACGGCCATTACCGGGCCGGTTGCAAATCGTGGCACTTGGAACACTGATTCACCGGCCCCAGAAGACAGGACCCAATGTGTCTGGACAACCTCGAGTCGAACTCGAGAGAGGAAGCCAGCGCCAGTATCGCAACAAGGGGCGAGAAGGTCATGCTCAGTATTGGGGCCAATACGGAAGGGTGAACGTGGACCGATCGAAGGAGATCGAATGACGCCTTTGCTGTAGGGCGCCAAGGCCGGCATCGCTGTCAGGCGGTTGTTGCCGGTGACGATCGAGATATCGGAACCACTGGTGGGCGTTTCCCTCCTTTGCGAGGCTGGCCTGCTGATTGCGTTCCCAACCTGGGGATCGGGGTCGCCGCCTGATTCGATCCCGATGACATAATCCGTCTTCGTCGACGAATTCGAACCCGAACTGCAGATTTTCTATGAATGATTGGCTTCTGCCAGCCTTTGTCGCCGCGGCGATTCTTAGTCTGGAGAGGATGTTCTATGCGCTGGCATGGCATAGGCCGGCAACGATCCATTGGCTGCATCAGACTTCGATGTTGAGTCGCCTGGGCGCGCCAACCGAGGTCGTGCGCCTTTTTTTCATCGTGTTCAAGGTCCTGCAGTTCGGCGTGTTCGCCGGCTGGTGGATCTACTTCACCGAAACATCGGGACCGAGGGGAGACGTGCCGGAATTCGCCCTGCTGTTGGGCGCGAGCCTGATCGCGTTTGGCCAGATGCTCAATGTCAGCGTCTTCGCCCGGCTCGGGAATCATGGCGTCTTCTATGGAAGTCGCCTGGGATACGAGATTCCATGGCAGAACCGATTCCCCTTCACCTGGTTGCGGCATCCGCAGTATGTCGGCACGGTCTTGTCGATCTGGGGGCTGTTCATCGTCGTGCGATACCCGGCCCCGGACTGGTGGATCATCCCGATCATCGAAGTCGGGCTGTACACCTTGAGCGCTCACGTGGAACGATAGCAAGGTCTTGACCTCGAGGCATGCGGTCGCTCAGGCGAACGATGACGTGCTCGATCCGCTCGATCGGTCTCATGGCAGACGCATGAGCGCCTGACCCATGCGAATGCGCACGCCTGGCCCGATCCCATCGACCAACGAAAAGCCAGGCGGCGCGAACACGATGATCGTCGATCCGTGTTCGAACCAGCCGAGCTCCTGGCCCTTTTCCATCGGTGCATCGCACGGCAGTTCATTCGGGCCGCGGTATTTCAGGTGCAAGCGGATATCCAGCGCATGCAATCGAATGCTCGCCACCAGGACTGCAGCTACAGCCACCAGCGCGATCGGTTGGCCGTTGGCCAGCCGGGTCCGGATCACGGCACGTTCATTGCGGCAATAGAGACGTTCGATCCGGGCAAGCGTGGGCGGATTGACGTTCCAGGTGTCGCCACTGATGTAGGTGACGTGCTCGATTCGTCCGTCGCCTGGCGCGTGGAACCGGTGGTACATCGTCGCGGTCAAGCGGAGCGTGGCATAGCAGCCGTTGCGCCAGGCAGTCGCGGACGCGTCAGACCCGAACAATTCGCCAACGGCGTACGGCAGGCCTTTTGCCTGCAGGACCGTATCCTCGGTGACCCGACCGCATTGCCCGACGATCGCGTCGCAGGGACTGGTCAGGACGTCCGGGTTCGCATCGATGGTCCGCGCGCCAGGGCGGAGCTCGCGCGTGAAGCAGTCGTGAAGACTGCGGAATTCGGCTTTGCGCGCATCGCCGAGATCCAGGTCTGAGAACAAGCGCCAAAGCGCGATCGACAGGCGAGTAAGTGCCGGGCTTTCGATGCGGCTGTACCAGCCCATGAGCCAGGTCAGCGTCGAACGCGGGATGCGATTGGTGATCAGGAAGTTCAGTTCGTCCGGATCGAACATTCGTTGTTTCTTTGTCGAGGGCTTCACAGGTCTGTCAAATCCGGTTGGTATCAATTGAGAAATGGAAACCACACTGATTGCCGGCTCGTTGGCGGCCCTTGCCTTGGCCGCGATAGCACCGCGGGTGAAGCGCCGTCTGGCGCTTTCGCGAGCGAAACATCCCTCGCTGACCGGGCATTCACGCCTCGCGAAGCGGATTGCCGCGCAGGTGCCTGGGTATGCCTACGACGAAACGCGTTTCTACGCGTCCGATGGCGCGCCGCCGCAGATCCAGCAGGAGCGGCGGCAAGCATTGGCCCGCCTGAGCGAGGACTTCTCATATCGCTTCGCCCGATCGATCGCGGCGACCAAAGCGGCGCGCGACGGCATCTCGGATCTTCAATTCACCGGAAATTACCGGGTGCCGTTCCAGTACGCGGCGTTTCTGCGCGAGCATCTGAGCGTTGGCGCATTCGTCGAGTCGGCTGCCGGCGTGACCATCACCGATCTCGATGGCAACGTCTTTCACGATCTCACCGGCTCCTATGGTTTGAATGTCTTCGGTATCGACTTCTACAAGGACTGCATTCGCGAAGGCATGATGACGGCCGCTGCGCTTGGCCCGGTGCTGGGCTCCTATCATCCATGCGTTGCTGAAAACGTCGAGCGCCTGCGGCGCATTTCCGGGCTCGACGAGGTTTCATTCCACATGTCGGGCACCGAGGCGGTGATGCAGGCGGTGCGCCTCGCGCGCTATCACACCCGTCGGACCCACCTGGTGCGATTCAGTGGCGCCTACCACGGCTGGTGGGAAGACGTGCAACCGGGACCGGGCAATCCCGTCCAGCCCCGAGAAACCTACACCCTGCGCGACATGGACGACCGGACATTGCAGGTGTTGCGCACGCGACGCGACATCGCCTGCGTGCTCGTGAATCCGCTGCAGGCGCTCCACCCCAATCGATCGGCGCCTGGCGATTCGACGCTGATCGACGGCAGCCGCCGTGCGTGTTTCGACCGCGACGCTTATGCGCAGTGGCTGCATCGTCTGCGCGATGTCTGTACCGAGCGAAACATCGTCCTGATCTTCGATGAGGTCTTTGTCGGGTTCAGGATTGCCCGCGGCGGCGCACAGGAGTACTTCGGCGTGCGCGCCGACATGGTCACCTACGGAAAGACGCTGGGTGGAGGATTGCCGGTCGGAGTGGTCTGCGGACGAGCCAACCTGATGAAACGCTTCCGACTCGATCGTCCGGCGGACATCTGCTTCGCCCGGGGCACGTTCAACTCGCATCCGTATGTGATGGCCGCCATGAAGGCGTTTCTCGACCGGATCGAGGATCCGCAGGTCTGCGGGCTCTATCGGAATCTGGACGCCATCTGGAATGGGCGGGCCGACCGGTTGAACGAGCGGATGATCGCCGAGGGCCTGCCCGTGCGAGTATCCAATCTCTCGACGATCTGGACGGTCTGGTACACGGTACCTTCCCGGTACCATTGGATGCTGCAGTTCTACATGCATGCGCATGGGCTGGCCTTGAGCTGGGTGGGCACCGGGCGAATCGTCTTCAGCCTCAACTACCGCGACGAGGATTTCGAACAGGTGCTCGAACGATTCGTCGCTGCAGCCCGGGCGATGCACGATGACGGCTGGTGGTGGTCCGCAGCGACAGTTACCAACCAATCGATCCGGCGCGAGGTACTCCGGGAAATGCTGTCGCGCCGTTGGACGTTCGTCCGTGCCTTGCTCGATCGTCCAACCGGATCAGTATCGCTCAGCGCTTGTCGGGTTCAGGATCGATCAGCTCGCCCTTGAGAAGGTAAAGCGGTGAGCGCCAATACAGGAGGACGTCGTGAAACGGGTCGGTGATGATCTTGACTGCCCAGACGATGCCGGTCTGAACGTCGCGCAGCACGAAAAGGTGAAGCATTCGGAACAGCAAGCCGCAAATGCCAAGGGCCAACCAGAGCAGGCCGACATCGTGAACATAGCCGGCCATGGTTGTCGAGGCCTCGATCAAGCCGAACAGCGACGGTGAAAGCCAAAGCAACAACGGAGTCATCACCCACGCCATCATCAGCACCACCTTGCGACGCAGGTTGTAGCCTACCTTGATCTGTTCCTTGTATTCGTGCGTGACCTGATTGACCTGGTCATAGTCTTTGGGTTCGAAAAAGAAGTGACCGGATTGCCTGGACACCATCGAGAGGCACCAGGCCAGCACCGCGGCCATTGCCGGATCGGTGAACAAGAGCCAATAGGCGTACAGGAAACTCAGCGCGCTGATCAAGTGGAGCGCCTGGTTGATGCGGCTATGATGGTAGTAGCGGTGATCATCCCAGCGCTGTTCGTCCAGAGCCTTAAATAATCCCTTCATTGCGTGCCCCTTCGTGGTTGCGATAGAAGCCCGGCAGGACGAATCACAGCGCCGGTCCAGTGACAGAATCATGACGCTGACAGATGACGGATTCGTGAAGTTCGTGGCGCAACACCGGCGCTCAGGATCACAGTGCCGGGTTACGCCTTCCTGGCCCCCTGATTCCCCGATCCCATCGAGCGAGCACGTCACGGAATACCGCCTGCTGCGCCAGCACGACGCTGGGCCAGGAGAGGTTGGTGGCGGTCTCCCGAGCGGCGCGGCCAAGCGCACGGGCGCACGACATGTCTGCAGCG
>JBGSTN010000343.1:0-1602 GCA_041736455.1 Burkholderiaceae bacterium
CATACTGCCGGCCTGCAATATGCGCCCGATATCGCCGACGAGGTCGTCCGGCGGCAGGCCCTGGCCGCGGGTCTGGGCGAACTCCCGGGCATGACGCGCGAGGCGTTTCTGTCGGCACTGGCCAGCCTGCCGTTGCAGGCCGAACCGGGCACCCGCTTCCAGTACGGTTACTCGACCGATGTGCTCGGACTGGTGCTCGAGCGGATCGTGGGCGCCTCGCTGGGGACGCTGATGGCCGAACATCTGTTCAGACCGCTCGCGATGTCGAAGACGACGTTTCGCGCCGACCCCGACTTGCACGCGTCGATGCCGACGGCGTTTGCCGACGACATCGCGTGGCATCGATTCTGCGGGCAATTCGAAGCGGTAGAACGCGAGTTGCATGGGATGCAAACGGCGTCCGACCTGGCTGGCCCGCTCGAAAGTGCCGGAGGTGGGCTGATCACCACCCTCGACGATCTGGCGCAATTCGCGCGGTTCATGGCCGGCAAGGGCCGCATCGATGGCAAGGCGCTCCTGTCCGACCAGGCCTTCGAAGCCATGGTGCACGATCAGCTCGGCCCTGCCGTCGACGGCCCGGCCGCTTTCACCGGGGGTGGCTGGGGATTCGGCCTGGGTGGCGCGGTACGCCATGGGTTCGGCGCTGCGGCGATACCCGCCGCGGCAGGAGAATTCAGCTGGTCGGGCGTGACTGGCCAGTCGCTGTACATCGACCCGGCGCGTGCCTGGTTCGCCATCATGCTCAGTGCCAATACTGCGTCGCGGGTCAACGTCCGATTCGAGTTCCGCCGGGCAGCTGCTTCGTACTGAGGGTGCGGACGCGGCCCGGTTGCGCCCCGGTCGTGGACATGTCGCTGACGCACGGGTGAGGCACGGCGCAGTACACTCGCCTGACATGCGGGGCGACGCACCGAACCGATGATGCGGGCACGCCCCCGACCCACCCACAAGACAAAGATCGTTCGTTCGACCGGCGTGCCCGCCGGGTACCGACCATCAACCGGATTGCCTTCATGACCGACCTCGCCGAAGCCAGGAAACTGACCGAGTTCCGCCCGCACAACAAGATCCGCTTCGTGACGGCGGCGTCGCTTTTCGACGGTCACGACGCGTCGATCAACATCATGCGGCGGATCCTGCAGAGCATGGGTGCCGAAGTGATCCACCTGGGGCACAACCGATCGGTCGACGAAGTGGTCACCTGCGCGTTGCAGGAAGACGCCCATGGCATCGCGGTGAGCTCCTACCAGGGCGGACATGTCGAGTACTTCAAGTACATGATCGACCTGCTGAAGGCTCGCGGCGGCGAACACATCAAGGTATTCGGTGGCGGCGGCGGCGTGATCGTCGCCAGCGAGATACGCGAACTGCACGAGTACGGGGTGAGTCGCATCTACTCGCCCGAGGACGGACAGCAGCTCGGACTGGCGGGCATGATCGGCGACATCCTGATGCTTTGTGACGCCGACCTGTCGACCCATGCGCCGGCCCGGCTCGAGCAGATCCAGGGCAATACCGAGCCCGCGTGGCGCGCGCTCGCGCAGTTGCTGACCGCGCTCGAGAACCGATCGGCATCCGACGGCATCCGTCGGGCGATCGCGC
>JBGSTN010000387.1:0-2848 GCA_041736455.1 Burkholderiaceae bacterium
GGCCTCGATCGCGGCGTTGATCGACAGCAGATTGGTCTGTCGCGCGAGCTTGCCGACGTCTTCGGCCATGTGGCCCAGGCTTTCCGAGGCGGTGGACAGCGATCTGACCGATCCGAGCATCTGATCGCGCGATTGCACGAATCCGGCAAATCGCCCCAGCAATTCACTCAGCTGCTTCTCGCACTGCGAAAGCATCGCCGCGCGTCCATCGATATCCGAGGCGTTCTCGTCACCATTCGGTGCAGGCGACACGATGTGATCCAGCTCCTCGAGAATCGTCGAGAAGCCTTGCAGCAGATTCTGTGTCGCGTCGCGCATCTCCGCCTGAGCGGTGGCGATGTGTGTCGACCAGAGTCGCGACGCAACATTGAGTCGTTCGGACAGACGATCGAGTGCCGGATCACCACCACTGGAGCCTGGCGCCTGGCGCTTGAACGGTGACAGCATTCGCTCGCGCCAACCTGATGAAGTTCGGCGGACCGGACTCCGTGGGTAGATACCTTGACGCCCATAGAAAAAATAGCTCGCAGTGAGGAGTTCCGATCCATCCGTGCCGGGCAAACCGCGCCGAATGCGGCGTCTGCGGGCTCGTGCGAGGGGATGGGAAACAATGAACGAGTGTTACAGCGTGCCGCTCTGCGCACTATCGATCAAGCGGCCGGCTCCCATCAGTGGATAACAGGCGCTGAACGGCGCCTGACGGATCAATGAGCGCAGGAACGCTGGCCGAGCGCGGCTTCGGTCGACCGTTGCCGCCATGCACCCGACAAGGCGTTCACGACCCCGAGCGAACGAATTGAACTCCGTCGATCTGAAGTCGCGGGGTCGACATTCCAAGACGGGTGATGGTCTCGCTGATATCGGGCGATTCGACGGATGTACGAACGACCAGCAACGCACCACCCCTGTCGTCGAGGGTCAACTCTCCCCGCTTGTCGTCGAAGGACCAGTAGCCCGAGGCCAGTGCTTCGAACGGATGGGCCGGCTCGAATCCGATACTGTTCTGATTCGAACCCGACACGCGGTCGATCCGAAGCGATGCGTGGTAGATGCCATCCGGAAGCAATTCGAGCGACCCAGTCCATAGTGAGAACTGATTGTCCAGCAGACCGGTCGTGTTGTAGCTCCTCGCATCCCAGACGCCGAGCAAGTCGGTTGCCGACAGGTTCGGTTCCGATACCAGGCCGGCCCAGCGTCGCATGAACCGATGAGAGTCGGCCGGAGACATCACGATCAACTCGCCGGCCGAAGCGGACCAGACAGCATCGTCGACATCGGGTTCGTCAGACCAGTTGCCGTATTCGGCCGTGCCGTCCGCACCGAGCGCCAGCCACGCCTGAGCCTTCGATCGCTTGTCGGAAACACGCGTGTTGCCGGAACATCCGACATCTTCATCGAGCAGCAGCGGCACGTTCGATCGGATCGGCAGGATGGATCGCGGTGTGACGTGAGCGATGGCAGCCTCCGGACTTCCCGCACCTCCTAGCAGGGCTCCTTCGATACAGAGCCGGATGTTCGGCGCGTCGGCAGACAGGGTCGCCCCATCCAGTCGCGCAACGGTGCGCTCGCCGTCTTCCGGAATGAAGACGATCTGCCGACCCTCACCGATCACTTCCCATGATCCAGTCGTCAGGCGACCCAGTGCATGTCCACCAGACAAAGCTTCCGGCGGCACCGACCGGCACTCGCGCATCAGTTTCAGCGTCGACAGATAGCGTCGATCCTCGCCCAGCTCGAGAAATCCCTGCCAGCTGAACGTTGCGCGTTCTCCGTCTGCGCATTGCCGTTTGTCGGGGTCGACGTACTCGTGGAGCAACGGGGAAAGATGCGACCCGCCCGGATCAGCCCAACGGCGAATGTAGAACGATTCGGCGATTCGGGCTCGCGGTCGCAGATAGAGCTCGTTCCCGGGACCTCGCCATTCTTGTCTGAAGGCCAATGGCTGAGCGTCATCGGTGGTCGAACCCGAACCGCCCGCCGCGCTCACTGTAAGCCTGAGTGTCTCGTCATCCAGTCGCCAGTTGCCCTGGGGATGGATGCCGAGAAAATTGAGCGTCCGGGTGGTTCCGAGCCATGTTCCGTCGGTGTCCAAGACGAACCACTGGCGTCCGGTCGTCCAGCCGAATCTCCCGCCAGCGCTCGCTGGACCGGCATTCAGATACAAGGTCCGGGCCGCGGGAACAAGTTCCTCGGGAAACTCGAGAACTTCCGGGATGCCGGCCGAAGGAGTACTTGCCGAATCCGAACCTCCGCATGCGGAAAACACCATGCATGCCGGCACCACGATGCCGACGAAGATCCAACGCAGCACCCGCGGAGCGGGATCCGCCGGGCGATCCGTGATCACTTGGCACGCCAACCGGTGCACGATGATGGGGAGAGTCCGCAGGTCGGTGATTCACACTTCGCGTCCGATGCCCGATTCACATCGACTCGCGTTTCACATCATATCCCGCGTCCGCGCGTAAAGCATCTTGTAGCGCTCGTATCGCGGCGCCATCCGGTTGCGCAACTGGTCGTCCGGCATCACCGTATCGCAAACCTCCGGTGCCGCGCAGATCGATGCCACCGTGCCCTGCCCGGCAGCCAGCATCGCCAATCGTGCCGCGCCGAACGCACCGCCCTTGTCCGCACCATCGGACTTGTGCAACTGCATCCCGGTGATCGAGGCAACCAGACGTAGCCAGAACATGCTGTTGCTGCCACCGCCCAACGCGAAGGCGCTACGCACTTTCGACCCGGCCGACGCGAGCGCGGCATGACCGTCGGCCAGCGAGAACGCAACGCCCTCCATCACGCTGTAGGCGAGGGCGGCCGCATCGTGGCTGCTGTTCAACCCGAACAACAT
>JBGSTN010000392.1:0-5635 GCA_041736455.1 Burkholderiaceae bacterium
CGCAAGGCCGGCGAAGAGCAACTTGCCGCGATGCAGGCTGCCGGCTCGTCGGCTTCTTCGGCAGAATTCGGCGATCCGATCACCATTACCCGTGATTCCCGTGAGCTTTCACCAGCCGCGATCGCGGCGGCATTCGAGCAGAAAACCGACGGGTTGCCTCGTCGGTTCGGCGTGAGCCTCGGCCGTTCGGGTTACCTGATTGGCGAACTCGTCGAAGTGAAGGACGTTCCGGAAGAAAAACTGGCCGAGGCGCGCAAGGCCGTTGCGGATGAAGCTGCTGCGGCAGCGGGGCAGAGTGGGTTCGATGCGTGGCTCAAATCGGTCAAGGCGGGTATGGAAGTGACGCGTTTTCCCGCTCAGCTGAACTCCACCAACCCGTCTGATCGTTGAAGCCTGCGAATGGTTGCGCCCTGTCGCCAACTCGGGTCTGTCGGTCGGTCACATCGTGAGGTTGCAGCCGACCAGTAGTCGCGCGGATCTTCGAGCCCGGATCTTCGAGCGCGGACTTTCAGCGCGGATCTTCGAGCGCGAATCTTCGACGGTGGGCTTCCAGGTTCGGGCGATGTTCAGCCTCAGTCGTCGAGAATCCTGTCCGCGGCTTCGCCGATCCATCGGTCATCGATCGTATCGATTCGAATCGTCCGTGCCGAAGGCAACTGGCTGAAGTTGTTCGCCATCGACTTGTCGTACGATGGGTCGTAATGCACAGCCAGCAACGATTCCACCAGAGCACGCCATTCGCCCGCTTCGATCGATCGCTGCCATTCGGCCAGGCGGGCCGTCCCATGGAGAACGCGCAGCTTCTCCAGCAACGCGATCAAACTTCCCGGATCGGCAAGGAAGTGGCCGTATTCCTCGGTCAGGAATCGCGCCCGTTCGCCAATGGGTCGTTCGATCGCAAGGCACGGCGATTCGCGTATCCGATTGATCAACGGCTCGGGTACTTGAATCCGGCCGATCTTGCGACTCTCGGATTCGACATAGACGGGCCGCGCGACGTCGAGCCGGCGCAATTGGTCGATCAAGCAGGTCTCGAACCGTTTCTGCGTCGGTTGCCGTTCGGTCGGCAGGAGTCCGAGTATCGATCCGCGGTGGTTGGCAAGCGATTCGAGATCGATCATCTGGGCGCCACGCTTCGCCAGTTCCTGCAGGATGCGACTCTTTCCCGAACCCGTGCGGCCTGCCACGACGCGCCAGTCGAATGCCGGAACCAGACGGTTCATCGATTCGACTACCCAGCGCCGATAGCTCTTGTAGCCGCCGTTGATGATCCGGGTATGCCAGCCGATTCGTGCCAGCACGGTGGCCAGACTCGCCGATCGATTGCCTCCGCGCCAACAATAGACCACCGGTCGCCAATCCGGCGGGCGATTCGAACACTGTTGTTCGATGATGTCGGCAATGTTTCGCGCAACGAGGGTTGCGCCGACGCGCTTTGCATCGAATGACGAAACCTGCGCATTGAGCGTGCCGACGTGCGCGCGCTGCGCGTCGTCGAGCACAGGCAGGTTGATTGCGCCCGGTATATGGTCGAGCGCGAACTCGCCCGGACTGCGCACGTCGATGATCGTATCGACGGTCGCGGATTCTGACATGCAGGTGTCGATGCCGATGTCCAGGCCGTCTCTCATCGCAAGACCGCGATGCGTTCCGGTGCACTTGTCGAGCAGAAATCCCGGATCGAGCTTAAACTTGATGCCATGAAAGTATTCAATCTCTGTTGCGAAAACGGTCACGCGTTCGAGGGTTGGTTCGCGTCCCGCCAATCATACGAGCAGCAGCAGGACGATGGTCTGCTAGAGTGTCCGGTCTGCGGCACCGAGGTCGTCAAGCGTACTCCGTCGGCAACTCGCCTGAATCTGTCCGGAACACGCGCGGTACCGGCTGAAAAGCCCGCAGCGCCCCTCGCGGAGCAGGGCGCCCAGATGGTGGCTCAGCCCACGCCAGCGCAGATGCACCGCCTGTGGGCGCAAATGGCCAGTTTGATCCAGAGTTCAACCGAAGACGTGGGCGACCGGTTCGCCGAAGAGGCGCGTCGGATTCACTACAACGAGGCGCCCGAGCGGGGAATACGCGGTGTTGCCACCGCGGCCGAAGCCGAAGAACTCGCCGATGAGGGCATCGACGTGATGGCGTTTCCGCTCCCGGTCAGAAGCAAGGGAACCATGCAATAGTCACCGCTTTCGGCTGCCCGAAACCGCGGGCGGTCCGGCAGCGCGGCGCCCGGCCGCGCTGCATCCCGATGTGTCAACGCGGCGCATACTGGGTTGCCCCGAACAGGACTTCGCGTGATTCGCTGTCGGGTTCGCTGCGACGGTATTCGGCCAGCGTCTCCAGTGCGCGCTTAACCGCCGGCCGCGCTTCGATCGCCTCGTACCAGCGAGCCACCGCTGGAAAGGCTTCCAGGTCGACCCCCTGGTTGGCGAACGAGCGGCACCATGGAAAGATCGCCATGTCGGCAATCGTGTACTGCCGGCCCGCGACGAATGCGTGTGTCTTTTCCAGCTGGGTATTGAGCACCCGATAGAGCCGGTTCGCTTCGTTCGTGTAACGATTCCATGCGTAGTCGATCTTTTCCGGCGCGTAGATCCGGAAGTGATGCGCCTGTCCCAGCATGGGTCCGAAGCCGCCCATCTGCCACATCAGCCACTCGAGCATCTTGTAGCGCTCGCGGTCGGAGCGCGGAAGAAACCGCCCGGTCTTGCCGGCGAGATAGATCAGGATCGCGCCCGATTCGAACAATGACATCGGGCGCCCCTCGGGTCCGTCCTGGTCGACGATGGCGGGGATCCGATTGTTGGGGCTGATCGCAAGAATGCCTTCGTCGAATTGTTCCCCGCGACCGATGTCGACCGGGTGTATCGCATACGGCAGCGCACACTCTTCGAGCATGATGTGGATCTTGTGCCCGTTGGGTGTGGGCCACGTATACAGATCGATCATTCAACTGCCTCGCGTAATGGGCATCTGGACCTTGTCAGCCGTGCCGGGAATCGCCGAGTGCCGGGCCAGTTCGAGCTTGGCGATCGCCACGCGATGGACTTCATCCGGACCGTCGGCCAGACGCAATGTGCGCTGGTGTGCATAGATGGCCGCGACTGGGAAATCTCCGCAGACACCGCCGCCGCCATGAGCCTGAATCGCCCAGTCTGCGATCTGGCACGCCATGATTGGTGCGACGACCTTGATCATCGCGATCTCGGCCTTGGCGACCTTGTTGCCGACGGTGTCCATCATGTAGGCGGCGCGCAGGGTCAGCAAGCGAGCCTGGTCGATCATGCATCGTGCATCGGCGATGCGCTCGTGCCAGACGCCCTGCTGCGATACCGGCTTGCCGAATGCGACTCGGGCGGACAGTCGCTGGCACATCAGTTCGAGGCAGCGTTCGGCCGCGCCGATCGAACGCATGCAGTGGTGGATGCGTCCAGGGCCCAGTCGTCCCTGGGCGATCTCGAAACCACGCCCTTCACCGAGCAGGATGTTGTCCACGGGTACTTCGACATTCTTGAACGTGACTTCGCAGTGGCCATGGGGCGCATCGTCATAACCGAAAACGGACAACGGACGAACCACGGTGATGCCGGGCGTGTCGCCGGGCACGACGATCATCGATTGCTGCTCGTGGCGACCTGCGTCGGGATTCGTCTTGCCCATGAAGATGTAGACCGCGCAGCGCGGGTCGCCTGCACCCGAGGTCCACCACTTGCGTCCGTTGATGATGTACTTGTCGCCCTTGCGTTCGATGCGTGAAGTGATGTTGGTCGCATCGGACGATGCGACATCGGGCTCGGTCATCGCGAAGGCCGAACGAATCTCTCCGGCCAGCAGCGGATCGAGCCACGCACGCTTGATCGGCTCGCTCGCATAGCGCTCGAGCGTCTCCATGTTGCCCGTGTCGGGCGCGGAGCAGTTGAACACCTCGGGTGCCCAATGCACCCGGCCCATGATCTCGCAAAGCGGCGCGTAGTCGAGATTGGACAATCCTTCCGGAACGCGTTCGGATTGCGGCAGGAACAGATTCCAGAGCCCGGCCTTGCGCGCCAGTGGCTTCAGTTCCTCGATGATCGTGGTCGGCACCCAGGCGTTGCCCTGGCGGCGATTGGCTTCGATTTCATCGTGGAAGCGGCCTTCGTTGGGATAGATGTGATCATCCATGAAGCTCAACAGTCGTTGACGCAGTTCCTGGCAACGCGGGGAATATTGAAAATCCATTTGATGTCTCCTTTGACTGATTCGTGGTGCCAGGGTGGTGGCAACCGGATTTTGATCGAGGTCGTTCGCCGAGCAAGGCGTTAGCGATGCTCGCTCGCCGCAACGATCGCCCATGCCATGCGTGCAAGGGGCTCGGCACGCGAACCGGCGTCACGCGCCTTCTCGCTGGCCGCGGTTCCGTCGACCACACGCTTCATGATTCCCTGCAGGATGCCGGCGAGCCTGAACATGTTGTAAGCCATGTAGAAGTCCCAGTGCTCGATGCGATCGCGTCCAGTACGTTCACAGTAACGGGCAATGTACTGCGCCTCTGTCGGAATCCCGAGCGCAGCGTGGTCGAGTCCCCCGATGCCGCGGAATTGCCCGGGTTCGATGTGGTAACCCATGCAGTGATAGGAAAAGTCGGCGAGCGGATGCCCGATCGTGGACAACTCCCAGTCCAGGATCGCCTTGATGCGGGGTTTCTCGGCGTCGAAGATCAGGTTGTCGAGACGGTAGTCGCCGTGGACGATCGCCGATTCCTCGCCGACCGGAATGTTCTCAGGCAACCATTCGATGAGTCGGTCCATTTCGGGAATCGGCGCGGTCTCGGACGCCTTGTACTGCTTGGACCAGCGTGCGATCTGACGGGCGAAATAGTTGCCCGGCCGGCCGAAGTCATGGAGTCCGATCGCGGCGAAGTCGATCTGGTGCAACAGGGCGATCACGCGATTCATCTCGTCGTAGATCTCGCCGCGCTCGACCGGCGACATCGCCGGCAGCGACTGCTCCCAGAGCACGCGACCCTCGACGCACTCCATCACGTAGAAGGCGCGCCCGATCACCGACTCGTCTTCGCACAGGCAATACACCGACGGGACGGGTACCCCCGTACCGGCAAGCGCCGCGAGGACGCGGTACTCGCGTTCGATCGCATGTGCCGAGGGCAGCAGTCTGGCGGCCGGCCCTGGTTTGCTTCGCATTGCATAGGCACGGCCACCGTAGCGAAGCATGAACGTGGGATTGGACTGACCGCCCCGGAACTGTTCGACGACGAGTTCGCCATTCGTGTCAGGCAGACGGCCACGCAGGTATTCGGCCAGCGCACCGGTGTCGAAACGCTGCCGTTCGGCCACCGGCATGGTGCCCTGAAACTCGTTGCTCTCGACGGCAGGTGCGGTCGGCGTGGACATGTCGGGCAGATCCTCGAGATTGGTTCCCCGAGTCTATCAGGCTGACCACGACGCGTCGCGACGTCAGCCCGATTCGGCGGCTTCCAACGCCTGCGCGACTTCCAGCCATTCGCTCTCGAGCGTCTCGTGCTCGGCAGCCAGTTCTCCGCGTTCGCGCATCAGCCAGGCGAGACCTTCCTTGTCGTCGTACGTCTCCGGCAGCGCGAGCCGCGCGTCGAGTTCCGCGATTCGTTTGACCAGGCGGGCAAGCC
>JBGSTN010000414.1:0-7238 GCA_041736455.1 Burkholderiaceae bacterium
GACCCGGGCGAGCGCGCGCGGCACCTGCGCGGTGCCACCCTGCGGGTACCACACGCCGTGATGGGTCTGCATGTGTGCAATGCCCCCCAGGACAGCGGGCGCGTCGAAGGGGTTCGAGCCCACGTACTGTGCGAAGTGGTCGACCATCTGCGCGACACGCGCATCCCGCACGTTGCGCCGGACGACGCGGCCGAAGGTCTGCCCCATGCGCAGTGCCATCAGGTCCGACATCGTGCTCAGCGTCATGTTCGACTTCATGTCGAACGTGTCCTTCACACCATCGACACTCTTCCAGAAAAAGAATCGCTTGGAGATCTCGTGCAGCCGTTCGGCCTGTCCGATGAAGCGCGCATAACCTTCGGCCGCTCCTGACAACGGGGAGAAGGTGCGGATGTTCTCCGACATCGCCTGCACGTCGCTGACCAGGTCGAGCACGGCTCCGTCTTCGAAGAAGCACCGCCACTGCGGGTCCAGCTGCAGCAGTTCGAGTTCGCTCGCCATGTCGCGCCCGGCCTCGGCGAAGATGCGGGCCAGCACCTCGGGCAACGTGAGGATCGTGGGCCCCATGTCGAAACGGTAGCCGTCCTGCTCGAAGACCGCTGCCTTGCCGCCCAACCACTCGTTGGCCTCGAACAGCACGACCCGGTGACCGCGGCCGGCGAGCGTCACAGCGGCGGCCAATCCACCCAGCCCTGCGCCAACGACACCGACCGGCAGATCGGAAGAATCGGAGCGATCGGATCGGGGAGGGTTCATCGCGCCCATTCGGCAACCTCCCGCGAAGGAGCGCGCGTGTTCGCTTCGAGACCCGGATGCGGCGACTGCAGACCGAGGTCTTCAACAACCAGGCGAGAAGTGATGCGGGCACCTTCGAAGATCACGGGCAAGCCACTGCCCGGATGGGTTCCCCCACCTACCAGGTAGACACTATCGAGGTCTTCGAAGCGATTGTGTGGCCGCCAGCACATCATCTGGTCCAGCGAATGCGCCAGATTGAAGGTTGCGCCCCGGAAGATGGACAAGTCAGTCTGCCAATCGGCAGGCGTCATGATGCGCTCGCAACGGATGCGCGATTCGAGATCCTTCAGCCCCAACGATTCGAGCCGGCGCATCACGAGGGAGCGGTAGCCCGACCGTTCGCGGGTCCAGTCGATGCCGACCTCGGTATTGGCCACCGGCACCAGCACATACAGCGCGCTGTGGCCGGGCGGGGCCAAGCTGGCATCGGTTCGGGAGGCGTTCTGCACGTAGAGCGAAGGCGCGCCCGGTGGTGCCGGACCCATGGCGATCTCCTGCAGGTTCTGCTTGTAATCGGCGTCCAGCATCACGGTGTGGTGGTGCAGGTCCACCGATCCTTCGATGCCCAGGTAGAGCATGAAAGTCGAGCAGGAGAATTGCTTCGATTCGATCTTCCGGTCGGTCCAGCGTTTGCGCAATGCGTTCGGCACGAGATGGCGCATCGCATGCGCGAAATCGGCATTGATGATCACCGCATCGACCGCCTGGACACCTTCCTTGCTTCGCACACCGGTTGCCTTGCGGCCTTCGAACACGAGCTCCTGGACGGGGGTGTCGAGCGCGATGCGAACACCCATGGTTCGAGCCAGCCGTGCCATCGCTTCCATCACCGCGTTGCAGCCCCCTGTGGGATGCCATACACCATGCTCATGCTCCATGAACGCCAGGATGCTGAACAGGCTGGGGCAACGATAGGGCGACATGCCGAGGTACTTGCTCTGGAACGAGAACGCCAGGCGCAATCGGGGGTCGCTGAAACACCGGTCGAGTTCCTGGTCGAGGCTGGCCCAGGGACGCAGGTAGCGCAGTGCAGCCAGAACCTTCGGGTCGAGGAAGTCCACCACCGAATTGAACGGGCGGGCGAGCACCGGCTCGAAGGCTGCAAGTTTCAAGCGATTCTCTTGCAGGAAGCGGTCGAAGCCTGCCGCATCCCGAGGACTGAATCGGGACAGAGCCTCGGTCAGGCGCTTCGGATCGGTCCAGAGATCGAGCGTGTCGACACCGCCATCCGCCGTGAGAAAAGCGATTTCATAGAGCGGGTCGATTCGTGTCATTTCGACTTCGCGATTGAAATCGAAACCGCAGGTCTCGAAGATCTCTTCGATGATTTTCGGATAGAGAAAGAACGTGGGACCGGTATCGAACCGATAGCCATCGATCGCCAATTGCCGGCTCCTGCCTCCGACGCGGGGGGCACTTTCGTACAAGGTGACATCGGCTCCGGCAGCGGCCAGCAGCATGGCCGACGCAAGCCCGCCCGGTCCGGCGCCGACGACCGCCACGGATCTCGTCTTCGTCGGGGCATGATTCATGATATCGACTGCCGGATTGCCTTGCTTCATACGCGGTTCTCGCTGCCCGCTACAGGCGGGCCGTCGCCGGTGAGAGCAAGTGGCGGGCCTGCCTGCTCATGCTTGCCCCCGCTCGCTGCATCCAATTCCCCCGGCGCGTCGTAGTGGGCCGGTATGGGTAGACGATGCAACGTGCAACAGTTCCGCGACAGGAAACCAGATGACCAAGCCGAGAAGTGAACTGATCTTCGTAGCGCTCATGTCCATGAGTGCAGCCGCCGTGGCGCACACCGCGTGGCTCATCCCGGCCGGCAACACCGGCGAGTGGCGTTTATTGTTCGGTGGCCATGGCGGCGAACTGGAGCCGTCCGTTCCCGACAAACTGAAGACTGTCGAGGCGGTCGACGAATCGGCTACAGCGTTGGCGGTCGAGCGGCGCACCGACCGTTCCGACGTTTCGATCACGGTCTCGGGCGAACCTGCGATCATCACCGTGCATTACGACAATGGGATCCATTCGACAGGACTCACGGGCAAGGCGGTAGAAAAACCGATGACCGAAGTGACGGGTGCCGTCCGGGGCGTCAACGCACAAAAATACGGCAAGACGATCGTTCGATGGGTCCCGATCATCACCAGGCCCGTCGGCCAGCCTTTCGAAGTGGCACCGCTGTCGAACAAGCCGGCGCGCGCCGGGATACCGATGTCCGTCATGGTGTGGTTGGACGGCAAGCCGGCCGCCGGTATCAGGATAGGCCTCAGCGAGGAGGAGGTGACGGCAACCACCGATTCGCAAGGCGTTGCCACCTTCACCCCGAAAGCCGGCTTCAACAAACTGTGGGCCGGCAAGCGAATCGAAGGCTCGTCTGATCCTCGCTATACGCAGCTTTCCTACGAATACGCGCTGGTCTTCGAGGGACAGGAATGATGATCCGATCGATCCACAAACCTTCGCTCGGTGTGGCCTTGGGCATATGGTGCAGCCTTGCATTCGGCCATGAGGTCGCAGACGGACTGCCAGGGGGTTTTGGCACCGGGTTGGTTCATCCCCTCACGGGATGGGACCATGCGCTTGTCATGGTTGCGGTCGGTATGTGGGGGGCCTTTCTCGGTGCGCCGGCGCTCTGGTTATTGCCAGTGGTGTTCCCGATCGTGATGGCGGTGGGGGGTGTGCTGGGCATCTTCCAGTTTCCGTTGCCGGGAATCGAGATCGGCATTGCGGTCTCCGCCATCGTCATCGGGTTGATGGTTGCCTTCGAGGTTCGTCCCGCGCTCTGGGTCGCGGGTGTCGTCGTTGGGGTCTTCGCCATTTTCCACGGGCATGCTCATGGCACCGAGTTTCCTTCGACGGGCAATCCTCTCGCCTATGGGCTCGGATTCATGCTGGCAACCGGCCTGCTGCACCTGTTCGGCATCGGCATCGGTTCCGCCACCCGTTGGCCCGCTGGCGTGTGGTTGATCAGATCCCTTGGCGGGCTGATCGCGGTGTCCGGGGTGGGGTTCCTGGTCGCGGCACTATGACCGTGCGGTCTCGCCTGGGTTGGGTTTCTGCCGCTTCGGCGTCCCCTTCTGCGGCGCACGCGCACGCCACGTTCGGCGGGGCGGGTGACTCGATTGCGTTGCAGGCAATCAACGGCGTGCTGCATCCGTTCGTCGTTCTCCAGCATCTCCTGCTCCTCATCGTCGTCGGCTTCCTGATGGGCCGGCAAGCGTCGAGGACACTGGATCGTTGCGCCGTCGTCGGCGGTCTCGCCTTGGCGGTCGGGCTCGTCTTCAGCAACGATTCCGCGGGCCATTTGTTCCTGATCGCGATCACGACGATGACGGTTGCGGCCGGGCTGGTGGTTGCGTCGGGATGGTGGTCCAACTCCTGGCTGACATTGACGATCGTCGCGTTGAGCTGTCTGTTAGTCGGCCTCGATTCGCCGGCGGCCGCGACGGCAAGCACGCCGGAGATCGTCGCCACCCACATTGGTTCGTGGATCGGCGTCAGTGCGGCGTTGTTCTACGCCGGGTTCGCGATGCACGCCGCGAGTCGCCAATGGTCGATGATCGGATTGCGCATTCTGTCCTCTTGGCTGACGGCCGTGTCGGTCATGTTGCTGGCGTTGACAGTAGCGAATCCGGCATAGCCTGCGTGCCTGTTCGATTGCTCGAAATCAGGAAGTTCAAGGCCGACGGCCCTCGGTTCGCAGGCTCGTTGTGCGTCAACTGCGGCGCCGCTGATCGCTGGACGATGTCGGGATGGGAACCGTTTGATCGGCAGCTTCTCGTTTGCGCATCAGCGCGAGCAACTTCGTCCCGCCTTCGATCATGTCGGCGCGAATCGCTTCGCTGACTGCCTCTGGATTGCGGGCCTTCATCGCGTCGAGCAGGTTCAGGTGCTGATGGCGCCCTTTGTAGGTGGGTTTAGCGTCCGGATACAGCAGGTTCAGCAGTGGACCGTTGCGCAACCAGATGCCCTCGATGATCGCCAGGAGCTCGGGCATCTGCGCGGCCTGGTAGATCGATCGATGGAACACCCAGTTCAGCCTGACCGCATCGCGCCACGCGCCGTCCTTTTCGGCCTTGACCAATTGCCGGTGGATCGCAGAGAGTTCGCGTATCTGATCGGGTGCTATGCGTTCGGTGGCGGCCTCGCCGGCAAGCGCCTCGAGTTGCATTCGGATCGTGCGCAACTCGAGGTACTGCTTCACGGAGAGCCGGGCAACGGTGATCGAGTGACCAGGGCGCATCACGAGCCCACGTTCGCGCACGAGTTGCATCAGTGCTTCGCGGCAAGGCGTCTCGGAGACGTGCAGCGAAGTGGCGAGATCACGGATCTTGATGGGATGGCCGGGTGCGTAGTAGCCCTCCATCAGCGCGGTGCGCAGGCTGCCATAGACGCGCGACGTCAGTGTCTCGCCGACCAGCGGTTGCATGCCCGGGTATGAGTCGTTCGAGTTGCTCGTCATCTTCGGTTCAAGTCGAACGTCGGTTCCGATCGAATGGGCAGGTGCGATCCATGCGCCTCACGCCGGCGCCGACCGGTCGCCGGCGAAGCGCGCGAGGACGTTTCGGGTGATCCTGCAGGTGAAGAAGTCGTTTCGCTTGAGGCCCATCACCCACTCGCACGTGCCCGCGGTGACCACTTCGCCCTTGCCCCTTGTCATGTGCACGAGCATGCCCGCTCCGTAGCGACACTCGTCTAGAGCTTCAGGCGTCTGGCTGCCGAACAGACATTGTGCCTTCAGCCTCAGGTCGTTCTCGCCAAGGTAGTACCGAAAGCCTTCGCCGGGTGGCATCGATTCGGAGAACATGGCGGGCGTCATCGCGAGAATCAGTACGGAATCGGGTGTGCCGTCGGCATGGGTCGGAAAGGGAAGCCCAGCGCGGAAGGTGTAGTCCACACCGTCCACCTCGTAGGAGAAGATGCGAGCCTCGGCCCCGAAAACGTCGGCATAGCCGAGGTTGGTGCCCTCGAACACCCAATGCGCTGGCCGGTAAACCGTCAGTCCCTTGGAGCCTCTGGCCGCAAACCCGCCCCAACCGGCATACATGCCTCGGAACCCGTTGACGCCGACGGTGGAAGCGCCCGGCCAGTTCACCAACCGGTCTTCCCATGCGGTGGTCAGCAGTTGGGCACGTTCGGTACCGCGTACGGGATCGTCGGTCTCGGCGCGGCCCTTGTAGCAGACCTGCGTCAGGCCGTCGTCCTCGAGCCGGATCTGCCACAGGAAGTTGCCACCGAACCTGGCGAGATGTCCGCCGCGCTCGACGAAGGACTCCACGTGCTGCCGCATCTCGCGGCTCCAGTACTCGTCGTGGCCAACGACGACGATTGCCCGGTATCGATCGAGGATCTCGGGGCGGCAGTGAAGGTCGGTCTGCGTGATCATGTCGAGCGCGATGCCGTGCTCGTCCGCCCAGACCTTGAAGTGCCGGTCGTACTGTGCCCACCCGGCGGCCGCATAGAAGTAGCCGAAGCCGGCGCCGTAGGCCCAGTCCTTCGGCAGGTAGCGAGGCAGACTCAGCGGTTCCGGAATCGGATCGGCACAGATCCGGGGAACGCCTTCGGGCAGCCATACCATCCCGCGTGTCCATGGACGCAGGAAACTCAGAACCGGACACGCCGAGTTGCCGTCGGCGCCGTCGATGCCGATGTAGTGGTTGGCGCCGCCCCAGTCGTTGTACGCCATCCAGGTCGAGGTCGGAAGCACCATCAGGAGGTTGCTGCTGCGGGTGCGCTCGGTAGGCCGGACCACGAAGAAGTGATGCTGGACATATCGTCCGCCGTCGGGGCGGATGCAGGTGGAGACGACCTTGTAGAAGCCGGATGGCGCGTCGGTCGGCAAGGTCCAACGCAGGCATTCGGGCCAGCCGCAGCCGTTGCGATACGCGTCCTTGGGGTTGCGGTGGAACGCGCCGGCCAGGTTCTGTCGGGCGAACACGCGTTCAGGCCGCAGACCGTCACGCACGACTTCGAGTGACCAGTGTTGCGCGTGCGTGCTGCTGTGGAACACGACGACGTCGCCCGGGTCGTACGACATCGCGTCCGTGTAGGTGTGGACCTCCGGCCATGCCGGATCTTCGCGCGGCGCGTCGTACCAGCGCTTGTCTGCCCAACCGGAGTCGGCGTACATGGGGCCGATGCTCGGGGGGCCGACATTGAACGCGGCGGCGAGACGGGGATCGTCGTCGGCGCGCTGACCGAAGGTGGTCCATGCGGGCTTGGGTGGATCGTCGTCCGGGCGCATCGGGTCGCTCATTCGCTGGTTCTCCGCCGTATCGATAGTTCCGATACATGATATATCGCGTCGTCGCGAGAACGCATCCGAGGCGTCAGCCTGAAATGCGTCGGTAGGCCACCTGCCGGCTGCGGTGAGTCGCGAGCAACAGGCGGTCCGGGCTCGACAGGCGCACCAGCGCGCGCGAGGTCCATGGTGGCGA
>JBGSTN010000415.1:0-3039 GCA_041736455.1 Burkholderiaceae bacterium
CCCCCGCCACGAGCCAGGCGGCAGCCGTTGCGGCACCGCCAAGTGCCGTGACACCTGCAACGGCGGATGCCATGGGGCCGGCGAACGCGACAGGGAGTCTGACCGCGACAGCGCGCTCGATGCCGATGACCGTCCCCATGAACGAGCAAATGATCAGGAACGCATGTGAGGCGACCGCGGGGCTCGACCAGGCATCGGTTGCGGAGATACCGACGCCTGCACGGAGCAGGCCACCCGCGATCCCGGCGACCAGCGACGCGGCGATAGGAAGCACGAAGGCCAGGCGAATGGCTACGTTCGGCCCGATGCCTTCGGGTCGTACTGTGTTTGCATCGTTGTGTTCACGTCGCTACCAACCCATGAGCGTCTTGGCTTGTGCAGTTCTTCAGGACCCGACCAGGGAAAGGGGGGTCGAGCTCTTGTGCAGGTAATCCCGACGGACATTGGCAATGCGGGTATGGAGCCTCTGGACCTTGGCTCGCGCCTTCTTCCAGTTGTTGCTGAACCTGGTCTTGCGTGACATCGCCCGCTGGTAGCGAGCCATTCGTTGCTCGTGTTTGCGAAAGCTGCTGAGCGGTTCGATGACACTGCCGTCGCTCAAGGTGGCAAAGCGGGTGATTCCCACGTCGATGCCGACGATGGAGGTCGATGGATGGACCGGCACGGCTACCTCGCGGGCGGTCTGGACGACACGAACCACTTGCCGCCGTGGCCCGAGACGGTGATGTTCCTCGCCGTGCCGAGCAGTTCGCGGCTCTTGCGGTAGCGCATCCAGCCGAGCTTGGGCAGGAACACGCGGCTGTTGCCGGCATCGATCTTGAACTGCCTGGCATCCGGGTAGCGGAAGCTGTCGCTCACGCCCTTCCTCTTGAAGCGCGGAAACCTGGCGCGCTTGGCAAAGAAGTTCTTGAACGCACGGTCGCAGTCTTTCAGCGCGTGCTGCAACGGAGGCACCGGGGGCTTGTGCGAGCCACGCCGTCTCGGGGCTGTGGCGCCAGGTGGTGAGCAGCCTCGCCATCGCCACGTATCCGATGAACGAATTGCCGGCTTCGTGATTGGCCTTCTGCAGCGCCAGCGCCCGGTTGTAGACAAATCGGCTCGAGCCGGCAAAACGGCGCATGTCGCGCGCCTGCGCGCCATCGGGCACGAGTTCGTACTTGTAGGCTTGCAGTCGTTGCATGGTTGGAGAAAATGCCTGGCCATCGGGAACAAAGGTCAAGCAGCGCACTCATTTGCCCGGCTACTCTGCGACAAGTCGCGCAAGGCACCCGGCACTATTATCCGTCGATTCCACGGAACAGATGCAGACTCAGCGCCTAGGCAAGAAGCAGGGACGGCTTCGCCGTCCGCACTCTTGACCCCGCCCTGAAGGACGGGGTTTGCCGTGCAACGGATCAAGCTTCGGGATTCCGAGCACCGGGAGCGCGTTGGCAGGTGAACGCGATGTCCGATGTCTGTCGACGACACGAGTAGCGAGAGGTATGGGAATTGCTCTGAATCAAATCCGCCAGACGGCGCGTCACCAGGACCGGTCAAGGCGCGAATGACACTCACCTGGGACGCTGGCTCGATCGACCGTACCGACTTCGGAAGCTGGGGAGCGGCCTCCGGCCCTGAGGCTGACCGATCGTGAACGTGGATCGTCACTATCGTGCTGGATTCGTCGCGCGTTGATTGACGCCGTAGATCGTCGATATGCGCATCCGCTGGCCCACGACTGACGTAGTAATCGCCGAATGGTTGCAGCCGCATGGGAGGTTTGCCTTTGCACGACACATCAACGCGTTTGGATGCCGAACCGAGGCTGGCGGACGATCAGCTGATCGCAACGCTCGATCCCACGCAATGCCCGCCCGCGGGGCCGCCACCGACGAGCGCCTGGGAGAAGTCCAGGAGTGCGCTGGCGGGCCTCATCGGGACAGCCTTCGGCGTCATGACCTTCCTGCCCATCGTGTTCGACTCCGGACCGCCGAGTTGGCAGTTGCCGCCGACGCTCGGTGAGGATTCGGTAGTCATCGGAAAACTCGATCCGCTGGAGGGGGCGGACGATGGGGCGCAGGAAGCCCGCGCGGTGTCAGAAGAGCCATCCGAGCTGTCACCGCCGAATCCGCTGCCGGATGTTCCTGAACCGGTGCAAAGTGAGTCGCCGTCTCCACCATCATCGGCCAGCCGGCGCGATGATGTCGTTGCCACCGTCGACCCGCTTGGCGACACGGGCACGCCAGCCGGGATCGGAGAATCCGGATCGGTTCACGAAGGGACCTGGGTGGTGATTCACTATTCGAGTGAATCCGGACGGCTGCGCGCTGACCGGATTCGCAACGAGCTCGACGGCGCCGCGTTCGACAGCGTCAGAGTGCGCAAGGTTGACGTCCAGGTCGATCAGGACGATATCCGCTACTTCTACGACGAGGATCGCGCGCGGGCAGACGAAGTCCGAGCGCTCGCGTCGTCGGATCAGCCGAAGCGGGTTCGAGATTTTTCTCACTACACGCCCCGACCGACTCGTGGGCTCGTGGAAATCTGGCTGCAAGGATGAGATCGTATCGGCGGCAAAGAGGTGTGCCTGCCGTTGGGGATCGGCGCCGCTTCCCACGCTCACCGGCATCGGCGTGTCCTGGCTGTACAGATTCGATTTCGAGATCAAGGTCGTTGCGGAACTGCCGACATGAAAACACTCACGCGACGTGTCGAAGTCTTCGAGGAGCACTTCGGCCAAACGATCACTGACCCGTATCGCTGGCTGGAAGCCGATGTCCACCGCGACACCGAAGTCGCCACCTGGGTCTCGGCGCAAAACCGGCTCACCCAGGCTCATCTCGCCGAACTGCCGGGGCGCGACCTGCTGCGGCAACGGCTCGACCGCCTGTTCGACCATGCGCGCCTCACTGCACCGCTGAAGAGAGGCGCACGCTATTTCTTCTCGCGCCATGCGGGGCTGGACAAGCAACCCGCGCTCATCGTCCGCGAAGGCGCAGACGCCAGTGATCGCGTCCTGCTCGACCCGAACGCGTGGTCGCCGGACGGCACGGTCGCACT
>JBGSTN010000488.1:0-5834 GCA_041736455.1 Burkholderiaceae bacterium
GGCCCGCTGGCAACGCGGCGCAACCAGCTTTCTCGAGGTGCTCGACGCCCAGCGATCGCTGTATGCCGCGCAGCAGACTCTCATCGCGCTTCGGCTGACCGAACAGACCAACCGCCTGACGCTGTTCAAGGCGCTGGGCGGAGGCTGGCAGAACGCGAATGTGAATGGCCCAGCGGGTGAGTCGTAGTCGATCAACGCGCGGTGACGCGCCAGACGCTGTTACCGACGTCGTCAGCGACCAGCAATGCGTCCTTCGCATCGAGCGCGACACCGACCGGCCGCCCCCTTGCCTCTTCGTCTTCACTGATGAACCCTGTCAACACATCGATCGGCATGCCAGCAGGCTTGCCGTCGGCGAACGGGACGAAGATCACCTTGTAGCCGGACAGCGGCCGCCTGTTCCACGAGCCGTGCAAGCCGATGAACATGCCACTGCGCGGCGCACCCAGGGTCTCGGGCAACTTGCTGTCGCCGCTGTGTACGAGGCCGAGCGCGGCGACATGCGCGCCGAGTGCATAGTCGGGTACCACGGCCTTGGCAACCTTGTCCGGTTGCGGCGGAGAGACACGTTCGTCCACGTGCTGGCCATACCAGCTGTAAGGCCACCCATAGAACGCGCCTTCACGCACGGACGTGAGGTAATCGGGAACGAGATCGCTGCCGATCTCGTCGCGCTCGTTGACGACCGTCCAGAGCGCACCGGTGGCAGGCGCCCAGGCCATCCCGTTGGGATTGCGTAGCCCGGTCGCATACAGGCGCTTTTCTCCGCTCGGCAAATCGATCTGCCAGATCGCGGCACGACCTTCCTCCTCCTCGAGGCCATTCTCGCCGACGTTGCTGTTCGAGCCGACAGTGGCATAAAGGTGCCTGCCATCCTGGCTCGCAATGATGTTCTTGGTCTAATGGTGGTTGCGCGGGCCCGCCGGGAGATCGGTAACCTTTCGGCCCGGCCCTGCAGCGACCATTTCACCTTCCTTGTAGGGATACGCCCAGACAGCGTCGGTGTGCGCGACATAAAGGACATCGCCGACCAGGGCCATGCCGAACGGCGAGTTGAGTTCTTCGAGAAAGGCACTGCGGATCTCGGCTTCGCCATCGGCATCGGCATCCCGCAAGAGCGTGATGCGATCGGCGCTCGGAACGCCGGCACCAGCACGCGACATCACCCCGCTTCATCACCCAGCCTTTCAACCCCGTTCGGCTCTCCGGACGTTCGGGCGCATTCGACTCGGCGACCAGAACATCACCATTGGGCAACACTGCCAGCCACCGTGGATGATCGAGGTCCTTCGCGAATGCCCGGACCTGCAGTCCTTGCGCCGCATTCGGTATCGTACCGTCGCTCCATCCGACGGCCTTGGCCACCTTGACGGTGGGCAGCAGTGTCGACTGCGGGCCGACGAGCCGCGGTTGCGGCCCGACGTCGGCTCCGGCAGGAATGCGCGATGTTTCGCCGCAGGCGCCAAGCACCAGTGCGCTGCCAGCCACCATGCAAGCCATGACGCGCGTCCATTCATTCTTCATGCATTCTCCTGTCGGCCAGGAAAGTCGGACGCTTTCCATGAACCGTGGGTTAAACGAGATCGACGAACCAGGGGGGTGGAGTCAACGCGCTTCCACGCGCAATTCGTATGCCTGACCTGTGTCCACGCGCAACGCACGACGCGATTGGCGATAGGCGACGAGTACTCCATTCAACCTTTACCGCGTCGTTCGGGAATAACGCTTGCCGCGCGTCATGGACACGGGTCATCGGTCGACGGAAGGACTGCGGATTCGTGCCTGCAATCACAAACGAGACAGGAGTACGCCACCATGGCCACGGCAAACTGGTCGCGCAAGCGCGAGCGTCAATACGAGCACATCAAGGAAGGTCTGCGTGAAGATGGAAAGAGCGAGGCGGTTTCGGAGGAGATCGCCGCGCGCACCGTCAACAAGGTTCGCGCTCAGGAGGGTGAAGCCGAGAAGCCCAGCGAAGCGTCGCTGCGCGATCTCTCGCCATCGCGGCGCGGCGGTTTGCGTTCGCACAAGGGTGAAGGCGGGCGGACCTACCGGCAACTCTACGAAGAGGCTCGTTCTCATCGCATCGAAGGACGCTCGCGGATGACGAAGGCCCAATTGGAAAAGGCCTTGCAACGTTAGCGCTGGAAGAATCGGTCGAGGAGACGAAGAGGGGACGAATCTGCCAGGCGGACGGTTCGCGCCTCGACGACACGATTCGAACGCCGTTGCCGGAATGAACGGGCACGCCCTGTGCCGTTGCCGTGTATTCGGACGATCGCGGGCAGCCAGACGTTTTCACGAGGGATACCGCCCTGGCGAAAGACGTACGCGATTCTCCAACCGCCCTTTCGGGCTCCGAACGGTTCCCACATTCAGTCGCTGAAATTTCTTCAGCGACAACAGCAATCGGACAGGAGATATTTCGCATGGCGTCAACCAGTGGACGGAAAGTGCAGGCAAACGACGGCGCGCGTTCCGCGTCCCCTACCTCATCTCGCGGCAACCCGGGCAACGGCGGTGAAACCCATCAGACTTCGCAGGCGACGGGATGTCCGTTCATGACGTCGGCCCAGGGCATCCCTGTGGCCGACAATCAGAATTCTCTCAAGGTCGGCCCGCGAGGCCCGGTCGCCTTGAGCGACTTTCAGATGCGCGAGAAGATCTTCCATTTCGATCACGAGCGTATTCCGGAGCGGGTCGTGCACGCACGTGGCGTGGGTGCACATGGATTCTTCGAGAGCTACGGCGATCTGTCTGATCTGACGATGGCCGAGCCGCTGCAGAAGAAGAACCAGCGCACACCGGCGTTCGTTCGCTTCTCGACCGTGGCGGGCAGTCTCGGATCGCCAGACCTGGCGCGAGACGTCCGCGGCTTCGCGGTGAAGCTCTATTCGCAGCAGGGTAATTGGGACATCGTGGGCAACAACATCCCGGTTTTCTTCATCCAGGACGCGATCAAGTTCCCCGACTTGATTCATGCCGCGAAGCCGGAACCGGATCGCGGGTTTCCGCAGGCGCAGACGGCCCACGACAATTTCTGGGACTTCATTTCGCTGATGCCCGAATCGATGCACATGGTGATGTGGATCATGTCTGATCGGACGATCCCGAGGTCGCTGCGTTTCATGGAAGGCTTCGGGGTGCATACGTTTCGCCTGATCAACAAGGCGGGGAAATCCACCTATGCAAAGTTTCATTGGAAGCCCAAGCAGGGCATGCAGTCGGTCGTCTGGAACGAGGCCGTGAAGATCAACGGAGCCGATCCAGACTTCCATCGGCGCGATCTATGGGAAGCGATCCGGTCGGGCGATTGCCCCGAATGGGAGTTGGGTGTGCAACTTTTCGACGACGACTTCGCCGATTCGTTCGAGTTCGACATCCTGGATGCGACGAAGATCATTCCCGAAGAACGCGTACCGATACGCATGATCGGCCGCCTGGTCCTGGACCGTTGTGTCGACAACTTCTTCGCGGAGACTGAGCAGGTGGCGTTCTGTACGCAGAACGTCATTCCGGGTATTGGCTTCACCAATGATCCGCTGCTGCAGGGACGCAATTTTTCGTATCTGGACACGCAGCTCAAGCGCCTGGGCAGCACCAACTTCACCCACATCCCGATCAACGCGCCCAAGTGCCCGGTCGCGAATTTTCTTCGCGATGGCCACATGACCACCGTGGTGCCTACGGGCCGCGCCAACTACGAGCCGAATTCCTGGCCCACCGAAGAGGCCGGCCCCCGCGAGACGTCGGAGGGGTATCAGCATTTTCCGGCCGCCGAGTCGGGAGAGATGCGCAAGGTACGAGCCGAACTGTTCGCGGATCACTACAGCCAGGCAAGGCAGTTCTACGAAAGCCAGACCGAGGTCGAGCAGGCTCACATCGCCAGCGCACTGATCTTCGAATTGAGCAAGGTGAAGACCCTCGCGATACGGATGCGGACAGTTTCTCATCTGCGCCACATCAGTGAATCGCTCTGCCAGGAAGTGGCGGAGGGCCTGGCGCTCGGTCAGGTACCGGACGCACCGCCGCCGGCTCGTGAGCCGATCGGCGACCTTCCCCTATCCGATGCACTGAGCATCCTGAAGAACCCGCCGCCTTCGATTGCCGGACGCAGGTTCGGGGTCTTCGTCACCGACGGATTTCCGATGAACTTGATGGAAGCGTTGACGTCGCAAGCAAAGCGCGTCGGCGCGACCGTGAAGCTGGTGGCACCGAAGATCGGTGGCGTCACCTGCAGTGACGGCATGCTTCACGAAGCGGACGAGAAGATCGATGGTGGACCGTCGGTGTTGTTCGACTTCGTCGTGCTGCTCGCGGACGAATCGGCTGCGCAGCCACTCGTGCGGCACGCGCCGTTGCTGGACTTCATCAAGGATGCATACGCGCATTGCAAGTTCATTGCCTACACGCCCGGAAGTCGCGCGCTGTTGGAGGCGGCCGGCGTCGCGCCCGATGCCGATGAAGGAATCAGGCAGTTGAGTTCGGACAAGGACGTCAAGGCGTTTCTCGGGGCATGCGCGTCGCTGCGTTTCTGGGCGCGCGAGCGCCAGGTGGCGGTGGTTTGAGTCGTCGGGTGCAGACGGGTTCTGCGCCGTCACAGGAACAGAACCTGCACCTTTTGGTTTACTACAAGACGGAGGATTGAAAGATGTTTTATTGGGCAGCGGTATTTCTCGTGATCGGCCTGGTTGCGATGTTGCTCGGCGCCGGCGGTGTAGCGGGCATGTCGATGAACATCGCGTGGTTCCTGTTCGTAGCCGGAATCATCCTGGCCGTTGTGTTCTTCGTGATGGGTCGGGGGCGAGGAACCGGCAAGTTCTGATCGGTTTCTCTCTCGACGAAAGAGCGTCAACCCGGTGGGTTGACGCTCTTTCCTATTCCTGGTCCGGCGTGCCGGCGTGACTATCTGCACTGCCAGAGATCGAGGCGGAACCGGTCGTGCCGTTCCGAGACCTGGACATCGATCCGCGGGCCGAGTTCCTCAAGGAGATAACCAACTGCGGTATCGGCCGACTGGGGATAGTTGGTCCGGCCCGTCCAATGCACGAGCAGGATCGCACCCTTCGGTCGCATCGCCTGCCCCAGCCATTTCGCCGCTGCGCGAAGATCCTGCGTCGAGAGGTAGTAGAGCACTTCCGAGAGTACCGCCAGGTCGTACTGTCCGGTCTGGACGGACAGGCCACTCGGAAACACAGCCTGGTCGATGGTCACGTTCGTCAACGAATGGCATCGGGAACGGGCGAGATTGACGGCGCGCTCGGAAATGTCGATCGACTCGAGCACGCGGCAGCGCTTGGCGAGCAACGCGGTGAGTTCGCCGTTCGCGCATCCCACTTCGAAGGCGCGGTCGACCATCCGGTCGCCGAGCACGTCTATCGTCCGCTGATACTTGTTGCGTTCGTAGGGGCTCGTCCGGAACGACCACGGGTCGGGGTCGCTGCTGAAGATGTCGTTGAAATAGGATTCGGTCAATGACGCACTGATCACCATGGTGGCTTCTCCCGATACAGGTACTGGACTGCGCCGCCGTTGCGCAGATGATTTGGCAACCTGAAGTCGGACGCTCCCGGCGGGTGGAGCTGGGATTGATGTGCCTTCAGGGCAGCATTGCGCAACGCAGGGGTTGCGGTTCGAACGAGCAAGCGCTGGGCCGCCTGTCGGGGTGGTGCGTCGGCCCAGACCGTGTATTCCCAGATCCCGATGGCGCGACCGGCAAGTCGCACGGCGCTTCTTGCCAGATGCCACGCCGCCTGGTGATCGCAGTGCGGTTCGTTGCGCGCCGTGACAGCGAGCGCATCGACACGCAGGCGACGCAACGCGTATGCAAGTCG
>JBGSTN010000518.1:0-2486 GCA_041736455.1 Burkholderiaceae bacterium
GGCCTCGACCGCCACGCCGTTCTTCTTCGCCGGCTCGAACTCGAACTGTCCGATGCGACGGACGATTTCCGCCTGCATGTCCGGGCCCAGGCTCGACTGCAACAGCTGCGCGTCGATGACATGGCCATCGCGGCCGATCACGACCTTGGCCATCTGCGAGGCGACCCAGCGATCACCAGTCGCTGCGGTGTCGGCAACGGCAGGGCCCACTGCCGCAAACATCGCCAATGCCGCAGCGAGGGCACGCAATTCGGTCTTCATTTCAGCTTCCTTTCATTGCCAGCGACAGCGTCGCGCGGGGACATCAACGGACCCGCACGCTAGCGAAAGTTACCGTCCAATACAATCGTGGCTATTTGGATGTTCAGCCTGGACCGCACGGGCCGAAGCTTCGAACGCGACCCTCGCCGGTGAATCGCTGCGCGATACATCGGCCTACCAGGGCAGCTTGAGGTAGATGCCATGAGGGCCGTGGACGCGAGATCCTCTGCGGTGCGAACCCTCAAGGAGCTACGCTGATGTCCACGACCCTCGTTGCAAACGCTACCACGCTGATTCCAGTGTTGCCGGTGCTTTGTGTGGCGATCGAACTGTCGATGAAGCGGTGGAAGATCGGGATTCTGGGGCGGACCGATCGCAATCCGTCGGTGCATGAAATGGGAGCGGACGATTGGACGGCGCTGATGGGTTTCATCGCTCGCGCCAAGGATCGGCTGGGTTATTCATCGGAGACTCGGGTGCTGGCGTGCTTCGAGTCCGGTCGCCATGGACACTAAGTGCATCGCAAGCTGAAGTCGCTGGGCATCGATGTGCGCGAGTGGGCGAGCAATGCGATCGAGAAGCCGTCGCGCAAGCAGGCCAAGACGGATCGACTGGATGTGCGGCGACTGGTGATGCAACTGCGGCGGACGCTGGATGAAGACGTGGACAAATATGCGATCAACGTACCCGACGCCGAGGTCGAGGTGGCGCGACGGCTGCATCGCGAGCGCGATCATCTGGTGAAGGTGAAGACGCAGCACGAGTTACGCTTCGAGTCGCTGCTGGTGACGCTGGGGGCGACGCTGATGAAGCCCAAGCCGAGTACCCAGGTGGAACGTATCAAGGACTGCTTCGGATTGCCGCTGCCGGCGCCGGTTCAGGCCGAGCTCAAGCGTTTGCAGGAGCAGGTGCTGTTTACCAGGGCTCAGATTCGCGAAGTGGAGTCGACCCAGCTGACGGCACTGAAGAGGGCGCGAGCGGGCGAAGCGGTGGCGCATTCGGACATGCTGGAAAAGGTGCACCAGTTGATGACCCTGCTGGGTGTGGGCGTGCACACGGCCTGGCCGGCAGTATTCGAGGCCTTTGGCTGGCGTGGGTTCAAGAACCGCCGCCAGGTGGGCAGCTTCATGGGACTGACCGGCACGCCCTTTGACTCCGGCAATTCCAGTCGCGAGCAAGGCATCAGCAAATGCGGTCCGCCGCAGCTACGCGCGATGATGGTCGAGCTGGCCTGGCGCTGGACCCGTCATCAGGCGGAAAGCGAGCTGACGCGCTGGTTCCACGAGCGATTCGGCCAAGGCAAGGCGTCGCGCAAGCGCGGCATCGTGGCGCTGGCACGACGACTGTCGATCGTACTTTGGAAATACCTGGAGACTGGCGAGGTCCCGGCTGGCGTGCGACTGAAGGAGGTCGCGCTGCCCCCGTCCAAGAACTCTGCAGGGCTGCCGCTGGCCGCCTGAGCAAGCTCCTGAAGGCATAGGACAAGACGCTCAACGCAAAACACCAACCATCGAGATGAGCAAGGCAGGCGCCCGGCACCGGGCTGGGTGGTTCAAGACCACCTTTTTGTAGATGGGGCGCCTTTGGATCGGCAGGTTTCGCGCAAGCGAAAGCGGCATAGGGTGATCCGCAAACCGCGGACACGAATAGAAGGTGGCACAGCGAAAGCTGACTCTTCGCCCGATCACTTGAACACGACGATGGATGGCAGCGACATGGGACCCAATATGTAACAAAAGGCAAAAACACATCGCGGAAGTGTTGACGCGTGGAAAGCCCTCATAGAAGCCCGGTGTACGCGGCTCCATCGCGTTCACCGGGTGCTTGCCTAGTCCATGTCTATCGCATCGATGTTGCCCGGTACGCTGTGCCCCCACCCTGGCATGTACCAGCCGTGCGCCTGATATCTACGGAACGAGGAATATGGATGCCCTTCGGGCGTGGCCGCATGCCCATGCCGCACCGGGTTGTAGTGCAGGTAGTCGAGGTGATTGCGCAGGTCAACTTCGTCGCGAATGACGTGATCGAGAAAGCGGTCTTGCCAGAACCGGCCACGACCAGCCCGGCGCACGACCCGGAGTTTCAGCGATTGCATGAAGCGGCTGAATCCGTGCCCGCCGCCAACCAGCAGGTGCATGTGGTCGGGCAGGATCACGTGGGCATAGACCCGATACCCTGACTCGCGACGCAGTTCGTGCATCACCGCCAGAACCAACTTTTCGAGC
>JBGSTN010000552.1:0-2452 GCA_041736455.1 Burkholderiaceae bacterium
GCACCAGGTCCGCGACCATGGCGAAAGGCGTGCGACTGGCAAAGCCGCGCGCGGTGATCGTGCACGAGGTGTGCCCCGATGCGATGATGGCCGACTCGGCTTCGCAGAGAATTCGCGATTTTCCCAGCCCCGCTTCGCCACGCAACGCGGTGATGCGCAGCCGACCCGACCGGACTTCTGCCGCATCGGCAAGCAGTGTCTCCAGCAGCTCCGAGCGTCCGGTGAAAGGCATGCGGGCGCGCCGCTTCACGAGCGGGGTCGTCGATTGCGGACCGGACGTGACGAGTTCGAACAGTTCGACGCTGGCGTCGAGGCCGCGGATCGCCTGGGTGCCGACCGATTCGACATCCAGCTGGTCGGACACCAGTCGGCAGGTGGCCTGGCTGATCAGCACGCTGCCGGGACGGGCCACCTGCTCGATGCGTGATGCGAGATGGATGGTTGCCCCGTCGGCGCGATAGAACGATGCGAAATCGTCGTTCGCCAGCCCGACGACCACCTCGCCCGAATGCATGCCGATCCTGACCGTGAACGGCCACTTCGTGAGCGTCTTGTCGCAGGCGGTCTTCTGGATCGCGATCGCGGCGAGGCACGCCCGCATCGCGTGGTCTTCATGGGCAATCGGCGCGCCGAACAGCGCGATCATGCCATCGCCGAGCCACTGGCTGACCGTACCCCCATAGGCATGAATGGCTTCGGACATCGCCCGCAGCGCACTCTCCAGACACTCCTTCGCTTCTTCCGGATCGATGTTGGCGATCTGGGCGCTCGAGTCGCAGAGGTCCGCGAACAGGACGGTGACATGTTTGCGCTCGAGGCTCGTCTCCAGGCTCGCGCCATTCGTCGAGCGACTCCGATCCAGTGTTGCGCGGTGAGCGGGGTGGTTTTCCGATCCCGGCCTCGACTCGAGAGAATGCTGCGTGCCTGTCCCGGCTGTCTCCTGCGCAGCGCCACAGGCCGGACAGAAGCGGAACGACGGCGGGCTAGACTGGCCACACGCATTGCAGGTCTTCATCTTGCGTCTCCCGACGCGGCATTATGCGCGGCCTCGTCGGCCGGCGCGTTGAAGGTGCTTCCATTTTTCGTTCGTGCACGCGCCGGGCTGAAAGGTTCATCGGCTGATCCGACGGAACACTTCGACTATATTCGACGTACGACAACATACCGATCCTGCAAGCGGAGTTCAGCATGAAGTTCACGATCGACAAGAGACGGATCGTCACCCAGGTGGAAACCATATTCCACGAAGGGGGACCGGCGCCTTTACGTCCACAGCGCAAAGGGGCATTGGCGGTCGTGCTCGGCAACCCGTTCGCGCATCGTCATGAGCCGGAAATCGAGGCGTTCATGGAGGTGCTCAAGCCGCTCGGCGTCGAGATGGCCGAAATGCTGGTCGCCGCGATGACCTGTCGACCCGACGACATCGAAGGCTATGGCAAGGGATCGATCGTCGGCTCGGGTGGCGAGTTCGAGCATGGGGCGCTCTGGCATGTGCCTGGCGGTTACGGCATGCGGCAGATCCTCGGCTGGAAGGAAGGCGACCCGGGGGGCAATGCGAAGGCGATCGTGCCGTCGTCGAACAAGGTCGGCGGGCCGGGCACGCGTATCGACATCCCGATCACGCATATCAATGCAAGCTACGTGCGAAGTCATTTCGATGCCCTCGAGATGGGCGTGCCGGGGCACCCGCGCGCTGACGAGATCGTCTTCGTCCTCGCCATGACCGACGGTCCGCGTATCCACAACCGGGTGGGCGGATTGCGTGCTTCGGACATCAAGGGCGAAGACGGGTTGCGCTGAGAACGGAGTGGCTTCGGGTCTGGCAGGACTGATCGGCGGATTCGCACGACAGCACGTGCTTGCCTATTCGGCGTCGGGCCTGATGCTGGCCGGCGTCGCCGTGTTGACGGCCTTGGTGCCCAGGCGTGTCGGTGAGGCGGCCGACGCGTTCGTCGCCGGCGAACTGGCCGGCCGTACGCTGCTCGTTTCGATCGCGAGCCTGGTCCTGATGGGCGTGGCGATCTACCTGCTCCGGGTAGGCTGGCGGATCGTGCTTTACGGCACCGCCTATCGGCTCGGTGTCGCGCTGCGCACGCGGCTCTTTCAGCGCTTGAGCCTGCACGGTCCGCGGTTCTACCAGCAGCGCAGGACCGGCGATCTGATGGCGCTGGCCACCAACGACGTCGATGCCGTCGAACTCGCCGCCGGCGAGGCGTTGCTGGCGGGCTTCGACGGCACCCTGACGCTGGTGGTGGTGGTCGCGATGATGAGTCTGGGCCTCGACTGGCGCCTCACGCTGATCGCGTTGCTGCCGTTTCCTTTCATGGCCATCGGGTTCTATCTGATTTCGCGGCGCGTCCATGCCGCGTCACAACGATCGCTTGCGGCATTCTCGCGACTGAACGAACAGACCCAGGAAGCGCTCGCCGGCATCCGCGCGTTGCGCGCGCTG